>NZ_JBPCPN010000020.1:0-59823 GCF_050999135.1 Candidatus Dormiibacter sp.
AGCGCTGAGTCACTCAGCAAGGCGCAGGTTCCTGCGCCGGGGGAGGTGTTGCCCGAGCTGGCGGCTGCCAGTTAGTTGTTATGGATGACGTGGACATCGTCATACACCACTTGACAGGACATGGCCCTGGCGTGCGGTCGTGGGGAGGCGCCAGGAAGCTGTAGCCCCACTCATCGAGATCCTGGTTTTCGAGACAAGTGATCACGACTCGGCCGGACTTGCCGCGAAGTCTGAGGTCGATCTCTAAGGGGCTGGCCGAGGGGCGCCTCTCCTGGTGACCACCAACCAAAGGTAGCGGCGAACCCGGGATTGCTGGCTCTTGGCGGTCTTAACACCTAACGGGCCAAGCGTGTAGCACGCAATGTGCTACTGTCGGAGCGTGGAACGTATTGGTGTGCGGGAACTCCGGCAGAATGCTTCGCGGTATCTCGCGCTGGTAAAGGCGGGCGAGACAGTGGAAGTTACGGAGCGAGGAGAGCTGGTCGCCCTGCTCTCGCCGCCCGGGGGATCCCGGAGCACAAGGGACCGGCTGGTTGCCGCTGGCCGGCTCGTTCCTGCGTCCAGCCCAAGCGGGCGCCTTCGGTCACCCCGCCCAATGCCAATAGCTGCCGGCGAGCCGACCAACCAGGAGCTGCTCGATGTGGAGCGCGAGGACCGGCTGTGATCTATCTGGATTCTTCGGCGCTGCTGAAGCTGGTCCGGCGCGAGGAGGAGACTTTAGCGCTGAGCGAATGGCTCGACCTGCACTCTGAGCAACCGGTGGTCTCCAGCGAGCTGGGACGCGTGGAGGTCATTCGGGCCGCTCGGAGGCTTGGCGGCCAGGTCCCGGTGGAGGCTCGCGCCGCCGTGGATGACCTCGACCTTGTTTCGCTCGACCGCGGAGTGCAAGATGTCGCCTGCGACATCGGCGATCCGCGGCTGCGCACCCTTGACGCGGTGCACCTGGCTTCAGCGCTGCTGCTCGGCGAAGGGCTGACCGCGTTCATCGCCTACGATCACCGTCTCGCTGGCGCAGCTCGGGCGGCCGGCCTGGCCGTCGTCACCCCAGGCCAGCGCCCGCCGCCTCAGAAGCTCTGACCCCGGCGCCTGGAGGCGGGCATTCGGATAATCTTCCGGACCGATGAAGCTGCTCGAATACCAGGCGAAGGAAGTCTTGAGTCAGCTCGGGATTCCCATCCCATCGGGCAAGGTGGCGACCACCCCGGACGAGGCAGCTCGGGCCTGCGCGGAGCTCGGTCCGGTCGCTGTCAAGGCGCAGGTGCCGGTCGGCGGCCGGGGCAAGGCGGGCGGCATCAAGCTAGTTCAGACCGCCGACGAGGCCCGGGCGGCGGCGGAGCAGATCATCGGCATGGACATCAAAGGCTTTCGGGTGCCTTTGGTCTACTGCGAGACCGCTTTGGATATCGCCCAGGAGGTCTACCTGGGCTTCACAGTCGATCGCGACGCCCGCGCCAACGTCGTCATGCTCTCAGCCCATGGCGGCATGGACATCGAACAGCTGGCGGAGGAGTCACCCGAGGCCATCGCCCGCCTCTACCCGAACCCGTGGCGCGGCCCGCTCAACTTCGAGCTGAATCAGCTGGTCTGGGCGGCCGGTCTGGGCTCGCACAGCCGGGCGCTGGTGCCTGTGATCCGGCAGCTCTACCGCGCCATCACCGATTACGACGCCGTCACTGCTGAGATCAACCCGCTTGTCATCAGCAAGGAGGGCCAGGTGGTCGCAGGCGACGCCAAGCTGGAGACCGACGAGAACGCCGCCTTCCGCCACAAAGCGTTGGAAGAACGCTACGGCGACGTGGTGGAGGGCGACCCCTACGAGCGCGAGGCCAAGAAGCGCAACCTCACCTACGTCTCGCTGGACGGCGAAGTGGGGATCATCGGCAATGGCGCTGGACTCTGCATGGGCACGCTGGATCTGGTCCAGCGCGCAGGCGGCCGGGCCGCCAACTTCTGCGACATCGGCGGTGGGGCAAAGGCCGAGGTGGTGGAGAACGCCCTCTCCGTCATCCTCATGAACCCCAACGTGCGGGGAGTGCTGATCAACGTCTTCGGCGGCATCACCCGGGGCGACGAGGTGGCCCGCGGCCTCGTGCAGGCTCGCGACAGCCTGAACCTGCGGCTGCCCCTGGTGGTGAGGCTCTCCGGCACCAACGAGACTGAGGGGCGGGAGATCCTGCGCGCCAACGGCATCGAGCCGGGCGCCAGCGGCTGGGAGGCAGCTCAGAAGATCGTGGAGATGACTAGATGAGCATCCTCCTGAACCGCGACAGCAGGGTAGTCGTGCAGGGCATCACCGGCCGGGAAGGCAGCTTCCACACCGAGCAGATGCAGTCGATGGGCACCAAAGTAGTCGCTGGAACCAGCCCCGGTAAGGGCGGCACCACTCATCTCGGCGTGCCGATCTTCAACACGGTGGCCGACGCCGTGCGCGAGACAGCCGCCAATGCGGGAGGCATCTTCGTGCCGCCCCCGTTTGCGGCTGACGCGATCATGGAGGCGGCGGCGGCCGGCCTGACGCTGGTGGTCTGCATCACCGAGGGCATCCCGATCCAGGACATGATCCGGGTCAAGGACTTCCTCCGTCTCCATCCCGGCTGTCGGTTGATCGGCCCCAACTGCCCGGGCCTGATCACGCCGGGCGTGGCCAAGATCGGCATCATCCCGCAGCAGTTCTCGCTGCCCGGTCACGTCGGCGTAGTGTCCCGCAGCGGCACACTCACCTACGAGGCGATGGCCGCCCTGACCTCGGCCGGGGCAGGCCAGTCCACGATAGTGGGTATAGGTGGGGATCCGGTGCTGGGTCTGTCGTTTTGGGACGTCGTCCAGCTCTTCGAGAACGATCCGGAAACTACCCATCTGGCGCTCATCGGAGAGATCGGTGGCACTGATGAAGAAAGGGCGGCCGAGCTGCTGGGGCGCGGCTCGCGCCTCAAGACCGTCGCCTTCATCTCCGGCCGCACGGCGCCGGAAGGCAAGCGCATGGGCCACGCCGGCGCCATCGTCTCCGGCAACCGAGGCACCGCCAAGAGCAAGGAGGAGGCGTTCAGCGCCGCCGGGGTCCGCGTGGCTGAGACGACCGACGAGCTGGTGGAGATGTTGGTCGGGGCCCCAGCGGCGCGACGGCCGGCTGGCGAACACCAGACGGAACCCGGACAATCCTGATGAACCGCTTCACCAGAACGCCTCACTGCTAGACTCGCAGGCGTGATGCCGGTTGCCCTGGCGGTAGTTTCGGCCGACCACTACGCCCGCGTGCGCAATGTTTGCCTGCTCGCGTTTTTCTCGGCCTGGCTGCTGTACACGCGCTTCTTCTGGTCCTTGCACAGCGTCAACGCCACCCTGCCGCGCTGCCCCTTCCTGGCGGTCACCGGCCATCCCTGTCCGCTCTGCGGCGGCACCCGCTCCTTCGCCTACACGTGGAACGGTGACTTCGGCCACGCCCTGCTGCTCTATCCCCTGGGGCCAGTGTTCTTCGCGGCGACTGTGGTCGGCATGGCCTTACTGATTGTCGCCTTGGTGAGAGACCGGGACGTCCGGCTGCTGGCCCACCCGGCATTGCTGCGGGCGCTCCCATTTCTGGCCGCCCTGCCGCTGCTGGTCAACTGGGCCCTGAAGCTGACAGTACTGCCGAACTGAGCCGCAGGGAGGCGTGCCTCCCCTTGCCCTTAGGATGGCGGCCGTGGATTTCGAGCTCAGCGACGAACAGAGGGGGATCCGCGATCTCTGCCGCGACTTCGCCAGCCAGGTGGTAGCTCCGGCGGCGGAGGAGCTGGACCGGCAGCATCGATTCCCCTACGAGATAGTTCGCCAGATGGGCGAGCTGGGCCTCTTCGGGCTCCCGTTTGGCGAGGAGCACGGAGGCGCCGGCGCGGATTTTCTCAGCTACTGCCTGGCCATCGAGGAGCTGTCCCGGGGGGACGCCGGAGTCGGCATCACGCTGGAGGCGGCCGTCTCGCTGGGAGCTGCGCCCATCCACGACTTCGGCACCTCGCAGCAAAAGGCAGATCTCCTGCCCGACCTGCTGGCCGGCAACCGGCTCTGGGCATTCGGGCTGACTGAGCCGGGCGCCGGCTCAGACGCTGGCGCCACCACCACGCGGGCCGAACGGCAGGGTGGAGAATGGATCATCTCAGGCAGTAAGCAGTTCATCACCAACTCCGGCACTGAGATCTCCGCCGGCGTGACGATCACAGCGCTGACCGGTCGCACGGCTGCCGGAAAGCCGGAGATCAGTGCGCTGCTGGTGCCGGCCGGCACTCCTGGTTACGTGGTGCAGCCGGCCTATCGCAAGCTCGGCTGGCATTCCTCTGACACCCATCCCCTGGCCTTTGACGGCTGCCGGGTGCCTGAAGACAGCCTGCTTGGTCGGCGGGGCGGCGGCTACTCCCAGTTCCTGCACACGCTGACAGGCGGCCGGGTGGCGATTGCTGCGCTGTCGGTCGGGCTGGCCCAGGCTTGCCTGGACGCCGCACTCAGCTACGCCAAGGAACGGGTCGCATTCGGCCGGCCGATCGCCAAGCACCAGGCTGTGCAGTTCAAGCTGGCCGACATGGCGATGGAGGTGGAGCTCTCGCGCCTCATCACCTACCGCGCCGCCACCGCGTACCAGAACTCCGCCGGGAAGCTCACAGGCGAGGTGCGGCGGCTGGCGGCGATGGCCAAGCTCTTCAGCTCAGAGACTTCCAAGCGGGCGGCTGACCAGGCTGTCCAGATCCACGGCGGCTACGGGTTCATAGAGGACTATCCGGTGGCTCGGTACTGGCGGGACGTGAAAATCAACGAGATCGGCGAAGGCACCAGCGAAGTTCAGCGGATGCTGATCGCCCGCGAATTGGGCTGCTGACCGGAACTGCGCCTTACTCGTCAGGGACGTCGTCAAGCGTGGGCGTCAGGGCGCAGACCCAGCGGCCGTCGTCCTTGCGATGGAAGAAGCGGGCATAGCCCGGATTCCTGGACACCATCGCAAACTGCTCGGGAGTGATGACCGTCCGCAGCCGGGACAGATCACCGAAATCAGGGTCCCGCATGATCCCGCCGACCACTCCGGAGAGCTCGCGCCACTGCCCTTCGCTGAGGGGCTCACCGAAGCCTGCGACGGTGACCAGCAGGGCGGCAGTGGGGCCTGTGATCGTGTTGGGCAGGATCTTCTCCTGCTTGGCTCGGGTGACTATCTCCTTGCCCTGTTCGATGATCGCGTTGATCCGATCCCGCCGCACCCCTATGATGTCGCGACCGCTGCCGATCGTGGTGCCTTCCAGATAGCGCGGTCCAGCATCCATGGGCGATGGCTATTGTAGGTCCGCCATGCAGCTGGAACCTTCCGCCGAGCAGCTCGCCATCCAGGACGCGGTCAGGGGCTTTGCCGAGGCGGAAGTGAGACCCAGAGCGGCTGCGATCGACAGCGAGCACGCCTTTCCGCGCGACATCATCCGGCGCGCAGGCGAACTCGGTTTTATGGGCATGCTGATCCCCAGTCAGTACGGCGGTGCGGGACTCGATCACCTTTCCTTCACGCTGGCGGTGGAGGAGTTGGCCCGCGCCTGTGCCAGCACGGCGGTGATCATCGACGTGCACAACTCGGTGGCGAGTGAGCCGATAGTTCTCTTCGGCAGCGAGCCGCAGAAGCAGCGCTGGCTGCCGGCGCTGGCCCGCGGGAGCACCCTAGGCGGATTCGCACTTACGGAGCCGGGCTCCGGCTCAGACGCCGCAGCCCTGAACACTTCCGCCCGGCGGGCGGGTCAGGATTGGGTTCTGAGCGGAACCAAGGTCTTCATCACCAACGTGGGGGAGGCCGGGCTCTACCTGGTCTTCGCCCGCACGGCCGCAGAGGGGGCCACGGGGATCAGCGCCTTTCTCGTACCGGCCGATTCAGCGGGGCTCAAGGTCGGCCAGGTCTTTCGCAAGATGGGGCTGAACGGCTCGGTCACCGGCGAGCTCGTGCTGGAAGAGGTGAGGGTGCCGGCGGCGAACCTGCTCGGCCCAGAGGGGGCAGGCTTTGCGATCGCCATGCGCGCTCTGGATTCGGGCCGGATCGGCATCTCCGGGCAGGCCCTGGGCATCGCCCGGGCAGTGCTCGAGGGCGCGCTTGACCACACGCGTCAGCGCCGCCCCCTCGGCCGGCCGGTGGCTCTGGACCAGGGCGTGTCCTTTGTTCTCGCCGACCTGGCGACCCAGCTGACCGCCGGGCGGCAGCTGGCTCACAACGCGGCGTCACTCTGCTCGACCGGCCGGCCGTTCACGCGCGAAGCCGCCCTGGCGAAGCTCTTCTGCACGGACCTTGCCATGCACGCTGCCAGCCAGGGTGTCGAGCTGGCCGGCGAGCCCGGATACCTATGTGAACAGCCCTTCGAGAGACACTTCCGGGATGCCAAGGCGCTGCAGATCTATGAGGGTACGAACCAGGTTCAGCGCCTGGTCATAGCTCGCTCCCTGCTCAGAGGGCGGCCATAAACTCAGCGTATGGACTTCAATTTCTCGGCCGAGCAGCTGGCCATCCGGGACACCGTCCGGGAGCTCGTCCAAGACCGGGTGGCGCCTCGCGCGGCGGAGATAGATGAGAAGTCCGAGTACCCGGCTGACCTGGAGAAGCTGTTCGCGGAGAACGGCATCCTTGCCATCCCGTTTCCGGAGGAGTACGGCGGCATCTCAGGTTCCAGCGTCACCATCTGCATGGCGGTGGAGGAGATCGCGAAGGCCTGCACGAGTTCCTCGCTGATCCTGGCGGTGCAGGCGCTCGGCTCCTATCCGATCCTGCTGGCCGGCTCCGAGGAGCAGAAGAAGCGGCTTTGTCCTCCGCTGGCGGAGGGCAGGGTCGCCGCCTATGCGCTTTCGGAGCCTGATTCGGGCTCCGACGCGGCGGCCATGCGGACCAGCGCCAAGCGCTATGGCGATGAGTACGTCCTCTCCGGCAGCAAGATCTTCATCACCCACGGCAGCCTGGCTGACACACTTGTCGTCTTCGCCCGAACCGATCCTGATGGCGGTTCCCGCGGCACCTCGGCTTTCGTGCTGGAGCGGGAAGAGAGCCCCTGGACGGTCATCAAGCTGGAGCACAAGCTGGGCATCAGGGGCTCGCCGACGGCGATGCTTGCCTTCGACGAGGTGCGGGTCCCGGCGCGCAACCGGCTGGGCGAGGAGGGCCAGGGCTTCAAGCTCGCGCTCGGCGTGCTGGATCGCTCGCGACCGGGGATCGGAGCGCAGGCGCTCGGCATCGCCGAGGGGGCGTTTGAGTACGCCCTCAACTACGCCAAAGAGCGCCGCCAGTTCGGCCGGCCGATCGCCGAATTCCAGGGCTTGCAGTTCATGCTGGCCGACATGGCCACCCAGATTGAAGCCGCGCGGCACCTCGTCTACCTGGCCGCTACCAAGGTCGATTCGCACGCGGAGGATCTGACGAAGATGGCTGCCATGGCCAAGCTGTTCGCGAGCGACATGGCCATGAAGGTGACTACCGACGCTGTGCAGGTCTTGGGCGGATATGGCTATATCCAGCACTATCCGGTCGAGCGGATGATGCGCGACGCCAAGATCACTCAGATCTACGAGGGCACCAACCAGATCCAGCGCATAGTGATCGCTCGCGCACTGCTGCGCTGAGCAGGTCGCTGGAGCCGGTTCGCCCCCCGCTTAATCGACCCGTTATATAGTTTCCGGCTGTATGTACGACTTTGGCGACATGCTCGCCTGGCCGATGAGGGATCAGAGTTGGGTCTCGAAAATCCTCCTCATGGGACTCATCTGCCTCCTGTTGTTCGTGCCGCTGCTCAACACAGTGATTGTGGTCAACCTGTATGGGTGGGTCTACACAGCCTTCGACAACCTCCGCGGCGGGCGCCAGGAGATTCCTCCGGCTGGGTTCGGCTACATCGGTCGAGGCGTCAACCCAGGTGTGGTGCTGCTGCTCTACGGCCTGGTCGTCGCCGTCTTGCTGGGCATCGTGTACCTGGTTGGAATCGGACTCACAGCCATCGGCGCCAACGTGAGCGGTGATTCCGGCACGACTGGGACTCTCGGTGTTCTCGGCTTCCTGGTGATCCTGGCCGGCTACTTGGGGGCGCTGGTGCTGGCACTCGGGCTGGCGCTGTTGACTCCGGTGATCCTGCTGCGGACCTACTACGGCGGCATCGGGGCTGGCCTCAACCTGCCAGCTGTCATAAACGAGTTCCGGGCGGCCCCGCTGGACTCGTTCATGGCAGCGCTCGGCCGCTTCGTCGGCCAGCTTCTGGGCCAGGTGGGCGTCATCGCCTGCATTGTGGGCGTGGCCTTCACCATCCCATATGCCTATCTGGTGGATGCGGGTGCCATGGTCTATCTGGAGCAGCGGCGCCAGGCCAGAATTCCCCAGCCACCTCCCAGCAATCCCGGTTACTATCCGTCCCAACCGACCTACTGATAACTGATAAGGAGTCTTGCCTTGAGCGAAAATCCGCCGCCGCCTCCCAACCCGCCCGGTTCTTCCGGCGGGTCGGGTGGCTGGCAGCCCCCCTCACAGTCCGGCCAGGGCTCGTCTTCGGGCAGCTCCGGCGGCCCCGGTGGTTCGCAGCCGCCCTCTGAGTCAGGCCAGGGCCCGGCGTCGGGCGGCTCCGGCAGCTCGGGCGGCTGGCAGCCACCCTCCGAGCACGGTCCGGGCGGACCGCCGCCGCCGCCGAGCAGTGCTGGTGGTTGGCAGCCACCTCCCCAGCCTGGTCAGGGTGCCAGCGGGTCTGGCGGTTGGCAACCACCTTCCCAGCCTGGTCAAGGGGCCAGCGCGTCTGGTGGGTGGCAGCCGCCCCAGCCGCCGGGCCAGGGCCCGACAGGTGGTTGGCAGCCGCAGTCGGGCCAGGGCGTACCACCGCCCCCGCCGGCCCCGTCCTACACCCCGCAGAACCAGCCTTATTCAAGCGGCTCGCAGTACCCGGGTGGGTCCTACAGCCCACCGCCCTCTTACGCGACAGCGGGTGGCGCTCTGGCCGCCGCTCCCCGCGACAACGGTGCTCTCTGGTCGCTGATCCTGGGCATCATCAGCGTCCTCTGCTGCGCGCTCTGCGGGCCTGTCGCGGTCTTCCTGAGCCTCAGCGCCCGCCGCCGCGTTGCCGCCAGCGGTGGAACCATCGGTGGCGGAGGAATGGCGACCGCGGGACTCATTCTGGGTATCATCGGCACAGTCCTGCTGCTCGGCGGCATCATCTACGCCATCGTCGCTGTCGTAATCAACTCCCGCGGCGGCGGCTAGATCACGTAGGCTAGGGACCGTCCGCCTGCCGCGGGCGGCCCTTCCGCTCCCTTTCCTTCCCACTCCACGTTCCACTCAGAAGAGGTAGCCGGCTCCCATGTCAACGCCTTTCCCACCCTCGTCAGAAGCGATCACAAGCGAGCCCTCTTCTCGGCCTCGCAAGCGAGTAGTTCTCGCCGCCGCGCTGGCACTGGTGATTCTCGTGGGTGGCTTTGCCGCCTACCGGGCCCAGAGCTTCCTGCACAGCGTGACCGGGTTCAGCAATCCCTTCCAGGAAGCTCAGGAAGCCTTTCGGCCGGCTCCTGGCTCCATCGCTTGGAAGCTCAATCACAAGGAGCAGGTGAACCTGCTGCTGCTCGGCTACGGCGGGGCGGAGAACGACGCTCCCTGGTTGACCGACTCGATGGTGGTCGTGAGCCTGGACCCGGCCAGCGGCAGGGTCATGCAGGTCTCCATCCCGCGAGACCTCCAGGTCAAGATCGACGCCTTCCAAAATGCCCCTCCGGTGACCGAGAAAGTAAACACCGCTTACTCGGTGGCCATGGACACACAGGGTTGGACCGGTCAGAAGAGCCAGTTCCGGACAGGTAAAGACCGCGGCGGCCGGCTCGCCGAGCAAACCGTAACCGCCGTGACTGGGCTCAAGTTCGATGGCTATCTGGCCGCCGACTTCAAGGCTTTCCGCGATGTGGTCGACGCCATGGGCGGCATCGACGTCTGCTTGGACGGACCTCTTGACGACTACCAGTACCCGGATTATCACGACGGCTTTGTGAAGGGCGGCATCCACTTTCAGAAGGGCTGTCAGCACATCAACGGCGAGCAGGCCCTCCAGCTGGCGCGCTCGCGCCACGCTAAGCAGCCGGCGGAGGCCAGCGACTTTGGACGCTCCCGGCGCCAGCAGCTTCTCCTCAGCGCAATCCGCAAACAGGCCGCTTCGGTGAACGCCTTAACCAAGGTGCCGCAGCTCATGGACGCCCTCCAGAAGGACTTCTCCACCGACCTGGACCTGAACAACCTCCGTGCGCTCCAGGCGTGGACGAGCAAACTGCAGGACAACGCCATCGGCCACGCCGCCATCACAGTCGACGACCTGGTCACCGATCAATGCAGCAGCCCCGCGGCCTACCTGATCTGTCCCCTCGATCCCAGCTGGAGAATGATGCACCAGTACTTCGCCAACCTCTTTGTGGCCCCTAGCGTGGTGACTGAGAAGGCGCCTGTGCAGATCGCCAACGGCAGCCGCTCGCTGGCTGAGCTGGGCGATCGGGTGAGCCTCAGCCTGAAGCCTCTGGGCCTGCAGGTGGAGGCGCCCCAGCGGGTCCGCAGCGCTACAGCAACCACCGTATACGACTATTCGGGTGGCCACTATCCGGAGACGACCCGCTGGCTCCAGCAGTACTTCGGTGCCACTGTAGTACAGCCGGCGGCCGGCCAGCCGTCGCCGACCCCGCAGCCGCCGGCAGGGGGCTTGGTGGTCGTGCTCGGCCACGACTATGCCCTGCGCTGGCTCGGCCAATCAACCGCCTGAGCGCAAGGAGACGTCTTCGCCGCCAGATCCCTTTTCTGCCGGCGGCCTCCTGCAGAGGAGCCGTATGTCTGCTCCATGATGGAGCTGCATGCCGGAACGTAACCTGCTGGCCGAGTTCAAAGCCGGCAACATCCGCGGCCTGGCCCGCGCCATCTCGCTGGTCGAGCAGCGGGACCCTTCGGTCAGGCACCTGCTGGAAGGGCTGGCGAACGGTGCGCGGCGACCCCGGGTGCTCGGTTTCACAGGCGCCCCGGGGACTGGGAAGTCCACACTCGTCGATGCGCTGGTCAGCAATCTCCGCGAGAGCGAGCTGCGGGTAGCAGTTCTGGCCGTCGACCCCAACTCGCCCTATTCGGGTGGCGCCATCCTGGGGGATCGCATCCGCATGCAGAGGCACGCCCTTGATCCGGGCGTCTACATCCGATCCATGGGCGCCCGCGGGCACTTGGGCGGTCTCTCGGTGGCGACCCGCGAGGCCGTTCGCCTACTGGGCGCCTTCGGCTTTGACGAGGTCATCCTGGAGACGGTGGGCGTCGGCCAGTCGGAGTTGGAGGTGGCCGCCATCGCTGATACGACGTTGGTCGTGTTGACGCCGGGCTTGGGCGACGGCGTCCAGATGATCAAGGCAGGAATCATGGAGATAGCCGACGTCTTTGTGGTCAACAAGGCAGACCTGCCGGGCGCCCAGAAGACCATGCAGGAGATCCGTTCCATGCTCAGCATGGGCCCCAAGCTCAGCTGGCGCGCGCCGATCGTCGGCGCCAGCGCCATCAAAGGCGAGGGAGTGGACGAGGTGTTGGCGGCGGTTGAGCGCCATCGCGCCCACCTGGAGGCGAGCGGCGAGGCGGCCGAGCGGGCTGAGGCGCGGTTGAAGGACGAAGCCGCCGATCTGGTCGCCGAATGGGCTCGGGCTCAGGCCCGACGTCTCTTGGACCAGGATGAGGCGGTCGCCGGCCGCCTGCGTCGCGATCGCATCCCCTATGCCGCCGCCGAGGAGATCCTGACCCGCGCTGGTGGCCGCCTCGTGCCTGAGGCAGCCAGAACCTGAATCAGGGCTGTTCCCGCAACAAGGCGGCGCAGGCCGATTGGTACAGTCCGAAGCGTGAAGGTTCGCTACGCGAAGGAGACGTTCGCTGAGTGGCAGCGGCAGTTCGAGGCAGCGCCGAAGCGTAGTGATGGCGTGAGCGCCACAACAGTTTCGGGAGCGGAGATCGAGCCTCTCTACACCTCAGCTTCGCCGGCTGACGGGCCGGAGGAGCTGCCGGGCGAGTTTCCCTATACGCGGGGCATTCACGCCGCCGGCTATCGCGGCAGGCTCTGGACGATGCGCCAGTTCGCGGGCTTCGCAACCGCGGCTGAAACCAACCGACGGTACAACTACCTGCTGGAGAACGGTCAGACAGGGCTCTCGGTGGCGTTTGACATGCCAACCCTGATGGGCCAGGACTCTGACGCTCCCACCAGCCGGGGCGAGATCGGTCACTGCGGCGTGGCGATTGACTCCCTGGACGACATGGAGACGCTGTTCCGGGGCATACCGCTGGCTCAGGTCTCTACCTCGATGACTATCAATTCACCTGCCGCTGTTCTGCTCTGCATGTACCTGGCGGTGGCCGAGAAACAGGGCGCGTCGATGAAGCAGCTGAACGGCACGCTCCAGAACGACATCCTGAAGGAGTTCATCGCTCAGAAGGAGTTCATCTTCCCGCCCGAGCCCTCGATGCGGCTGGTGGTCGATTCGATCGAGTACTGCGCCAAGGAGGTGCCGCGCTGGAACACGGTCTCCATCTCCGGTTATCACATCCGGGAAGCGGGCTCGACAGCTGCTCAGGAGCTTGCGTTCACGCTTGCTGACGGCTTCGCCTACGTCGACGCGTGCCTCGAACGAGGTCTGAAGATCGATGACTTCGCGCCACGGCTGGCGTACTTCTTTGACGCGCACATAGACTTCTTCGAGGAGATAGCGAAGTTCCGCGCCGCGCGCCGCATCTGGGCTCGTCACCTGCGGGACCGCTACGGCGCCCAGGACGAACGCTCCTTGAAGCTCCGCTTTCACACGCAGACGGCAGGCGTTTCACTCACTGCCCAGCAACCGGAGCTGAACGTCGCCCGGACGGCCATCGAGGCGCTCTCAGCGGTGCTCGGGGGGACCCAGTCGCTGCACACGAACGCCATGGATGAGGTTCTGGGTTTGCCCACTGACAAGTCCGCTCGCATAGCGCTTCGCACGCAGCAGATGCTCGCTTTCGAGAGCGGGGTCGCCAACACTGTCGACCCGCTTGGCGGCTCCTACTTCGTCGAGGCGCTGACCGACCGGATGGAGGCGGAGGCGGAGGCGTACTTCGAGCGGATCGACGCCTACGGCGGCGTCATCCCGGCCATCGAGGCGGGCTTCATGCAGAAGGAGATCGCGGACGCCGCTTTCCGCCATCAGCAGGAGCTGGAGACGCGCCAGCGCCTCATAGTGGGCGTGAACGAGTTCACCGCCGGCAATGAGGAGGACGAGATCGAGATCCTCCGCATCCCGCCCCGCCTGGAACAGGAACAGGTGGAGCGCGTTCGTGAAGTTCGCCGCCGACGAGATCAGGCGCGGGCCGCAAAGGCGGTGACTGAGCTGCGCAAGGCAGCCGCCTCGCCGAGTGAGAACCTGATGCCCTACATTCTCGACGCCGTCCGCGCCTACTGCACGGAGGGGGAGATCATGGGCGCCATGGTTGACGTCTTCGGCCTCTACACCGAGAAGGCTGTGATTTGAGCGAGGTGGCGGCCGCCGGCGCGCAGGTCGAGGAGCCCGCTCGACCAGTCAGGATAGTGCTGGCCAAAGTGGGCCTGGACGGACATGACCGCGGCGTGAAGGTGGTTGCCCGAGCCCTGCGCGACGCCGGCTTCGAGATCATCTACACGGGCCTGCGGCAAACCCCGCAAATGGTTGTCGAGGCCGCCCTGCAGGAGGACGCTCAGGTAATCGGTCTCTCGCTCCACTCGGGCGCGCACATGACCCTCTTTCCCGCAGTGGTCGAAGAGCTGAGGAGGCGAAGGGCCGAGGACATAGTGGTCTTCGGTGGGGGCATAGTGCCCGAGGACGACATAGTCGAGTTGAAGAAGCAGGGGGTGGCTGAGATCTTCACGCCGGGCGCCCCGCTGCAGTCGATCATCGACTGGCTGCGCAACCGCTTCCCCGCCCGCTAGGATCAGCGCCGGCGGAGACCGGTTACCGTCTCCCTAAATACCGCGGGCGCCGCCAGGACCGCTCAGCGGATTGCCCTTGTCGTCGGTGGTGATCTGAGCGAGCTGGTTCTGGACGGGGCTGCCATCCCCCGGGTAGAAGATCACTGGCGTGCCTTCGGGCGCCCAGTTGAACATCCAGACCTCGGTGTCGTAGGGCACGTGAATGCAGCCATGGCTGGCGAGCGACTCGTTGTTCTCGGAGCCGGGGCCCCAGCAGCAGCCCTGCCAGGGCGCGTCGTGGAGGCCTTCACCCGTATTGGTGAACCAGAGCACGTACTGAACCATCGTGTCCGGGTACCAGTAGGGCGACCCCTTCGGCCAGGGCGAGTGCATCTTCCACGGATGTGACTTGCTGAGCACCTTCATGGGGCCGATGTCGGTGGGCAGAGCCGGCCGGCCGGTGGTGATCTGAGTGGAGCGGACCTCCTGGCCGTTCTCGTAAGCCCACAGCTGCTGGGCGTCATGCTGCATCAGGATCGCCTTCGGGGGCAGATTGCTGAAGAGCCCGTCGTGGATCTGGAGGTTGTAGCGCTGGAGGGCGGCGGCAGCCACGGCTGCCTCATCCACGTTGCCTGAGCCAAGCTTGGCGGCGTATTTCTCGAGCTTCGCGTAAGCCGAGTTGACAGCGTTCCAGCCCTTGAAGGGGCTGGGCTTGTTCAGGTAGGCGGCTGCCGTCGCGTTGTTGCGGCCCTCGGTCAGAGCGTCCTGGCCGGCCTTGTGGATGGCGTCCAGATTGCCGGCGGTCTTGCCCTTCAGATCGGCGGCCGCCGTTTGGATGGCGTCGTTCTCCTTGGCCTGGTTGGCGGCCAGGGTGGCGATGTCGTTGTTGAGTGCCTGGGCGTCGGCCGACACCTTGCGGTAGTCGGTGATGGTGTGAGCAGCGCCCTGCTCCTTCACCGCGCCGTCCAGCTGCTGCTGCAGGGGAGTCATGTCAGCCGGGTCGACGCCGATCGCCTGGCTGTTGGCCAGGGCGGCCTGGTCGGTCTTGATCTGGTTGGCAGCGTCGCTCTGAGCCGATTCGAGCAGCTGACGCTCACGCACAGTCAGCTGGCTGTTCAGCTGATCCGCTGTGGTGGCATTGGATCGAAAGAATTGAACCCGAGCCGGTGGCCAGGAGGGCGCTTGGCTGTGGTCCATACCTGAGAGCGCGCCGGCGAAGGGCTGAAGGTCCGCGGCCGAGTAGCCCTGCGCCTGCGCCTGCTGCAGCGCGGCGCTCAGACGCGCGCGGTTCTGCTCAAACTGGGCTTGGGCACGGCTGCTCTCGCGGTCAGCAGTTAGCAGGAGGGAACCGCCGAGGGCGATGAGAGCCACCAGGTTGAGTGCGACGAGAACGTAGATTCTGGTGATTTTTCGCATTGAGTTGCTAAACTTGAACGCGCGGCAACAGCGTTTTGTTTCGCGCACTGCAGATGATACTCGCGCCCGCTGAAAGGCGACTTGACTCACTCTTGGAGACCGTATGCAACTGAATGCCAACACGCGGGACAGCCTGGGCAAGGCCAGCCGCAAGCTCCGCCATCAGGGCCTGCTGCCCGCCGTCCTCTACGGCCACCGCACCAAGGCCTTCAACCTGCAGCTCGACGCGCGCGACTTCGGAAGGGTCTTCGCCAGGGTGGGACGAACGTCGTTGATCGACTTGGTAATCGACGACGGAAGACCGCACAAGGTCCTGGTCAAGGAGATCCAGCATTCGCCTCGCTGGCACCACGTCGTCCACGTCGATTTTCACCAGGTCAGCCTGCGGGAGAAGCTGCAGGTGGAGGTGCCAGTGACGGTGAGCGGCCTCCCGGCCCTGGTCGATGCCGGCGACGCCGACGTCCTGCACGTGCTTCACAACCTCAAGGTCGAGTGCCTGCCCACTGACATCCCGGACGTCGTCGATGTCGATATCTCGGGCCTGCAGGAAATCGACGAGGGCATCCGGGTGGGCGAACTGCGGCTCCCTCAAGGAGTGAGTGTCGTCGATGATCCCGATGAGATGGTGGTCAAGCTGACGGCGCGCCGCGACATGGTCGCCGAGCTGGCCGCCGAAGAAGCCGCGGAAGGCCAGGCCGAAGAGCCGGCCGAGGCGGCCGAAGAAGAGCCGGCCGGCGACCAGTCTCCGGAAGGGGCCGAATAGTCCCCTCGATCTTCAGGCCGGCCGGACCGGCGCCGGCGGTCTTGAACCCTGACTGGTACTGGAACTCGCAGGCGCTGGCGCCGGTCCGGCAGGTCCTCTCGGGGCTGCTGGTCCTAGCCCTCATCTACCTGCTGGCGCTGCTCACCCGGCGCATACTGCGTCGCGCCCTGACTCGCCGGCACATCAGGCCCGACATGGCACTGCTCACCGAGCGCGCCGTCTACGCGGGGCTGATCGGGCTCGGTGTCTTCGAGTTCATCTCCCTCTCGCTGGGAAATGCTGCTGCCGGCCTGACCGGGCTGCTGGTCGCGGCTTTCGTGACCAGCCTGGGCCTGCAGGACATCTTCAAGAGCTATGTCGCCGGCTTCTACGTTCTGCTGGAGCGGAACGTCGTGGTCGGCGAGCTGTTGGAGACGGGCGGGGCGACCGGTCGGGTGGAGGAGGTGCGCATGCGCACCACCTACCTGCGAGGCGAGGACGGCGCGCTCATAGTGATCCCCAACATCTCACTCTTCAGCAACACCGTGACCGTGCGGGCCGCGCCTCCCGATTGGGCCAGCCCGAAGTCCAAACCGGAGCCTGAGGCCCCAGCCGGAGCCTGAAGCCGAGCCAGCGGAGCTGCTACTCGAACGCAGCCAGCACTATCCGGCCGAGGCTCGACAGCTGCTCAGGGCTGAGATCACTCTCCTCAGCGAGCAGCCGCCGGATTTCCGCAGCCGCCAGCTCCCGGTGTACTCCGGCGCTGTATTGCCCGGCCAGTGAGCGAAGGTGGAAGGTGTGGTCCGGCCGGCCGTCGTTTGCCTCGGGTGGCTGGATGGCGTCCAGGCTCACGAAGCGGCTCCAATTCTGGACCTCCTTGGCGCCCGTCTCGGCTGCGTCGGAAAGGTGCATGACGTTGACGCCGCCGCCGATTCCGTAGCGCTCCCGCAAGGAGCCGGGGCGGGCCTTGGGCACCTGCGTTTCGCCCAGGACGTGACGCATCTGGACCAGAGCCTCCGGCTCCGCTTCAAGGCGTCCGACGAGGACGGGTAGCGCTGTCATGAATTGGACGAGCCAGGGGAAGAAGGGGCGGTCGGCGAGGAAGTCGTAGTGGCTCTCGACCAACTCCCGCGGCGGCTGGAACCAGGTGAGGCCCTGGAGCTTCCAGTCGCGCTCGCTGGCGAGCCACTCCCAGAGAGCTGCGCGCGCGGCCAGACGGTGCGCGGAGTCCGGTTTGAAGATGACAAGCGCTTCTGACACGGCTGACCATGCTAGCGCCGGCAGGGAAAGGGGCCTCCCGGCAGCCTGACAACCACCTCGCGAGAACCGCAGAATGGTTGCCATGGCGTCAACCGTCACTGTGCGCGGCGAGGGGATGGCCCGCGGGCGGCCCGACCGCTACTCGATCGGGCTGACCGTGACTCGACTCGAGGCCACGCCCGACGCCGCCCTGGAAGAGGTGGCAAGGCGAAGCGCAGCACTGGAGGAGGCTTTCACGGCCGTCGGCCTCAAGTCCGCGGACTGGTCGAGCTCGGGCGTCTCGGTGCGGCCCGAGAGCGAGTGGGACGCTCAACGCCAGGAGCATCGCCTACGCGGTCACCGGGCCACAGTCCACGTCATGGTCACCCACGACGACCCCAAACTGGCCGCACGCCTGGTGAGGGAGGCAGTTCAGCAGGCGGAGGCGGAGGTGGTCGGACCGAGCTGGACGCTGTCCCCCAGCCATCCAGCGCGGGCCCAAGCCTGCGCCGAGGCGGCCCGCGACGCTCACCGCCGGGCCGTCGCCTACGCCGGGGCCCTGGGCCTGAGGGTGGGAGCTGTGGCCGAGGTGACCGAGGCTGACCTGCGCCCGACTCCTCCGCCCCAGCCTCGGGCGATGATGCGGGCGGCGGCAGTGTCCGACTCCGCTCCCGAGCTGAACCTCGACCCGGGCGACGCGGACATCACAGCGATCGTCCAGGTCACCTTCGACCTGGAGCCTGCCTGAGCCACGAAGGCAATCCGGGACCACCCATAGCCGGCCGCCCTCAATCTCAGCCAGGTCCTGGCAGGTCCCGGGGAGTCGGTTCGTAGAACCGCTGGCCTCTGAGTGCGTCAGGCAGATGCTGCTGGTCGGCTTTCCCGCCCTCGAAATCGTGCGCGTAGCGATACCCGGCTCCGTAACCAAGCTCCCGCATGAGCGAGGTGGCGGCGTTCCGCAGGTGCAGCGGGACGGGCAGGTTGCCGTGCTCCTGCACTGCCTGCCGGGCGGCGCCATACGCGCGATAGGCGGAATTGGACTTGGCTGCGAGGGCCAGGTAGATCGCTGCCTCGGACAGCGGCAGCACCGCTTCGGGCATCCCGACCAGGTGCGCCGCCTGCTGAGCCGCCACCGCCAGGGGCAGCGCCGCAGGGTCGGCCAGGCCGACATCCTCGGCGGCCGAGAGGACGAGCCGGCGGGCAACGAAGTTCACCTCCTCGCCGGCTTCCAGCATCCGGGCCAGCCAGTACACGGCTGCGTCTGGGTCGCTGCCCCGGACGCTCTTGATCAGCGCCGAGGCCAGGTCGTAGTGCATGTCACCCGCCCGGTCATAGAGAAGGTGTGGTTGCTGGAGCGCCTGCTCGACTTGAGGCAGCTCGATCCGGCGGCCCCGAGCCAGCGCATGAGCCGCCTCGAGCGCGTTCAGCGCCACGCGCGCGTCACCTCGGCTGAGCTCCAGGAGTGCATTCTCGGCATCCTCCGTCAGCTCTGCCCTCAGCTCCAACAGGCCGCGCTTTACGATCGCCGCCAGGTCTGCCCGGTCGAGCGGTTCGAGGCGAAAGACGCGGCTGCGGGAGAGGAGTGGTGAGTTGACTTCGAAAGAAGGGTTTTCGGTGGTGGCGCCGATCAGGGTAACTGTGCCGTCCTCCACCGCCGGCAGGATGGCGTCCTGCTGCGCCTTGTTGAACCTGTGCAGCTCATCGATGAAGAGCAGGCTCCGGCGGCCGAGGCGGCGCACTTCTGCCGCCTGGGCGAGAGCTTTGCGCAGGTCGGCCACGCCTGACGTCACGGCGCTGACACTGAGGAGGTGGGCGCCGGTCGCCTCGGCCAGGATCCTGGCGAGGGTCGTCTTACCCGACCCAGGCGGTCCCCAGAGGACGAGGCTCGGCAAGCGGCCCGAACCCGCCAGCTCGCTCAGCGTCCTGACCACCTCCTGCTGACCCTCGAGTTCGGAGAATTGCCGCGGCCGCAG
The DNA here is from genome assembly GCF_050999135.1 of Candidatus Dormiibacter sp. Taxonomy (NCBI): domain Bacteria; kingdom Bacillati; phylum Candidatus Dormiibacterota; class Candidatus Dormibacteria; order Candidatus Dormibacterales; family Candidatus Dormibacteraceae; genus Candidatus Dormiibacter; species Candidatus Dormiibacter sp. Next base: position 19,281 of record NZ_JBPCPN010000020.1, read on the forward strand.
CCGGCTGGCCAGTGGCGCGTCCGCCTGGCGACCAGCGTCGGCCGGCGGCGTTGGCTCGCCGCGAGGGGCCCGATCGCTGAACAGCTCGCCCTGCTCTCTCATGGCGAGAACGATAGTCTCCCGCTCGCAGCCAACTAGGCTTAGAGTGCCTTGACTCGCATCTACCTGATCCGCCACGCCACTGTGGAGAACCCTCGCAACCTGCTGTACGGACACCTCGACAACTTCCGGCTCAGCGCGAAGGGCCGCGAGGAGTCAGCGGCGCTCGGGCGGCGGCTCAGCCAGAGCGGCCTCAGCCGGATTGTCCACAGTCCGCTGGAGCGGGCCCAGGAGACTGCCGAACTGATAGCCCAGCAGCTCGCCGCGCCAGCTGAGTTGATCGCCGACCCAGAGCTGAGTGAGGCGGAGTTCAGCCGCTATCTCCAGGGTGTGCCTTACTGGCAGATCCCGGTCCGCCGGCCCCTCTGGTTCGTCCACAAGGCGCGGCGCGGCCTGCTGCCGGGCGATGAGAGCTATCGGGTGATGGGCGGTCGGGTGCTCCAGGTCATGCAGCGAGTGGCCGCCGAACATCCTGCTGAGGTTTCGGCGCTGATCAGCCACGCCGATCCTCTCCAGGCAGCCTGGATCCTGCTGGACGGTCGCCCTCAGAACGAGCGCGAGATGCACCGCAAGCTGGTCGACCGAGCTGGTGTGCTGGAGGTGGATGTTGTGGCGGGTGAGGTGCGGGCAGTCAACTACGTGCCGCCGCCGAGCGTGACGGCGGTGGCTCCGGCGGCGTAGCCACGACTGCCGTGACGAGAGCGTTTCCGGAAGGCTTTCTCTGGGGCTGCGCCACCGCTGCCCACCAGGTCGAGGGCGGCAACCACAACAACGACTGGTGGGAGTTCGAGCAGCGCGGCGGCATTCGAACCGGTGACTCCTCCGACCCCGCCTGCAACCACTACCACCGTTTCGCCGCCGACTTCCGGCTGCTCCGCCAGCTGGGCCAGAACGCCCACCGCCTCTCGATCGAGTGGTCGCGAGTGGAGCCGGCGCGGGGGGAGTTCGACCTGAGCCAGCTGCGTCACTACCGCGACGTGCTGACCGAGCTGAGAGAGCAGGGCCTGAGCGCGATGGTCACCCTTCACCACTTCACCTCCCCGCTCTGGTTCACGCGCCGCGGGGGCTGGGCGGCAGCGGGTTCACCGGCCGCCTGGCTGCCCTTCGTGCGGCGGGTGGCAGAGGAGCTGGGCCACCTGGTCTCATTCTGGTGCACTCTCAACGAGCCCCTGATCTATGCCTACATGGGCTGGCTCGACGGCGAGTTTCCGCCCAGCCGCCGCGGCGACTGGCGGGGAACCTTTCGGGTCCTGGCCAATCTGCGCCGGGCCCACGAGCAGGCGTATCGGGATCTGCACAAGATCACGCCGCAGGTGCCGGTTGGCATCGCCAACCATCGCTGGCCACTGCTGCCCCACAACCCGACCCGCCGGCTCGACCGGCTGGCAGCCAGGGTGGGCGACCGGCTGATGACGAGCTGGCCGGTCGGCCGGGGCCGCCTGCAGCGCGTGGTGGAGGCGCCCAGCGATTTTCTGGGCGTGAACCACTACAGCCGTGAATTGGTGCGTTTCACCCTGCGCCGCCCGGGTCAGGGATTCGTCGAGCGCAGCGTGCCACCCGGCCTGCCGCTTTCCGATTTCGGCTGGGCGGTCCAACCTGACTGGCTGCGCGAGGCGCTGCTGGAACTGAAGCCGCTGGGCAAGCCCGTCTACATCACCGAAAACGGCATCGCCAGTGCCAGAGACGAGCCGCGGCAGTCCTTCCTCTGCGCGTCTCTGGGCAAGGCCTGGGAGGCGATTCAGGCTGGTGTCGATCTGCGCGGCTACTTTCACTGGACCTCGGTTGACAACTTCGAGTGGGCGCGGGGCTACTCGATGCGCTTCGGGTTGATCGGCGTGGACCTCGAGACCCAGGAACGGCAAGTCAAGCCCTCCGCTGAGCTGTATGCGCGCATCGCGAGGGCGAATGCCCTGCCGGACGAGTAGCGCCCGATGAGACTGGGGCTGACTCTGCCCTACACCGACCGAATTCCCCGTGAGATGACGCTCGCCTTCGTGCAGGCGGGCGATCGCCTCGGCTATGACACAGTCTGGATCGCCGAGGTGTACGGCTGGGACGCCTTCACGGTGCTTACTGACCTGGCCAACCACACCGAGCGCATCAAGCTGGCGACCGGCATAGTCAACGTCTTCAGTCGCAGCCCAGCCCTGATCGCCCAGACAGCAGGGTCGCTCGACAGCATCTCGGGCGGCCGCTTCGTCCTCGGCCTGGGCACTTCAGGCCAGCAGGTTGTGCAGGGCTGGCATGGGGTGCCGTTCGGGCGGGGCGTGCGGCGGCTGCGCGAGACGACCGAGATAGTCCGTTCAGTTCTGCGCCGGGATCGGCTCACCTACGAGGGGGAGATCTTTCACCTCCCACAGGGGCTGAAGCTGATCACGCATCCTGTCCGCTCGCGCATCCCCATCTACCTGGCCACCCTGACCCCGGCCGGAATCGCCCTGGCGGGTGAGATCGCCGACGGCTGGCTCCCCATCTTCTTCTCGCCGCATCACTTCTCGAGGGCCTTCGAGCCCGAGCTGGCAAGGGGAGCCCAGCGGGCTGGCCGGTCCCTGGCCGAGCTCTCGATCTGCGTCTTCCAGCCAGTCATAGTCACCGACGATGTGGCGCGAGGTCGGGACAGCGTTCGGGCGCAGCTGGCCCTGTACATCGGCGGGATGGGCACCAGGCAGCGCAACTACTACAACCAGCTCTTCTGCCTCTACGGTTTCGAGGCCGAGGCGAGAGAGATCCAGGAGCACTACCTGGGCGGCCGGAGAGCGCAGGCGACCGCGGCGGTGAGCGACGAGATGGTCGACCTGGTCAGCATCATCGGCCCCATCCCTGAATGCCGCCGCCGGCTGGACGAGCTCGCAGCGTTGGGCGTCTCTGAGGTGGCGGTCGATCTTCGGGTGCCCGGTGACGATCCGGCCAGCGTCCTCGCGGCCCTGACTGGCCTGGCTCCGGCCGGATGAGCGCCCGGCTGGTTGTCTGGACCGGCGTCAGCGCGCTGCTGCTGGTGATCGTGGTGGCGCTCGGCTGGGGCCTGCTCCATGCTCGCTCTGATCCTGGGTTACTGGGCCAGGCTGCACCAGAGTTCTCGGTCGAGCGGCTGGACCGCGGCGGCCAGACGAGCCTGCACGAGTTGCGCGGCCAGCCGGTGGTTCTCAACTTCTGGGCCTCCTGGTGCCAGCCCTGCCGGCAGGAGATGCCGCTGCTCGCCCGGGAAGCGGTGAGCCGGCGGGCCACTGTGCACTTTCTCGGCGTGGACACCAGGGACACAGCGGAGGCGGCGCGCGCCTTTCTCTTGGCCCAGCCTGTACCTTATCCGGTGGGTCAGGCAAGAGGTGGCATCCCGTCCGGTTATCAGACGGATGGGCTTCCGACCACTTACTTCCTCAACGCCGCCGGGTTTGTGGTGGCCCAGCACCGAGGCCCACTCAATGCAGCGCTGTTGAGCCGCTATCTGGAACTGGTAGGAATCAAGTCATGAACGCCATCTTTTCCGAGCAGCGCGCGTGAGCGTCAGCGTGCGCGCGACAGCGCTGCTGGGACGTTGGCGCTGGCTGCTGCTGGGGCTGGCGGTGGTCGGCCTACTCGGCTATCTGATCTATTCGGCTACAGGCACCTCGGCCGAGTACTACGAGACGATCAACGAGATGAAGGCGCATCCCTCGGACCGAGAGGCGAGGGTGCTGGGGGTGGTGCAGGACGACGTGGTGCGCTCCGACGGCGGCTTGCACATCCGATTCACTGCCGCCGAGGGCTCCAGCACGATACCCGTCGATTACACGGGCACTGTGCCGGATATCTTCCGGCCTGGCGTTCAGGTGGTGGTGGCGGGCAAGGTGGGCTCCGACGGGGTCTTCCACGCGCGCACGCTGCAGACGAAGTGCCCCTCCCGGTTCGCGACGGCCTCGCCGGCAAGCTGAGGAATCAGCATGTCGGCCGCCATCCTCGGCGCGGCGTTCCTGCTCACAGCGCTGGTGCTGGACCTGTCCAGCGGCGTTCTGGCCTTAACCGCCGGGCTGCGCGGGGATCCAGTGCTGGCGCGGGTCGCCCGTCGAGCTTTCTATGCCGGCGCGACAGGCGTGGTGGGAGCCGCGGCAGTCCTTCTCTACGCCCTGCTGAGCCACGATTTCTCGCTCGCCTATGTGGTTGAGCACACCGATCGGTCGCTGGCGACGCCGCTGGTGGCTGCCGCTTTCTATGGCGGGCAGGAGGGCTCGCTGCTCTACTGGGCGCTCCTGCTCAGCCTGCTGGGCGCCGCCTCTCTGGCTGCAGCCCCGAGGCTCGGGACGAAGCTGCCCGCCTACGCCAACGCCATCCTGGCCGGCCTGGCCGGGTTTTTCCTACTCGTGCTGGTGTTTGTGTCCAGTCCGTTTGACGTGCTGCCAATCGTGCCCGGCGACGGCCTGGGCCTGACCCCGGTACTGCGCGACGGCGGCATGCTCGTGCATCCTCCCTTCCTGCTCGCCGGCTACAGCTCCTTCGCGGTTCCCTTCAGCTTTGCCATGGCGGCGCTCTGGGCCGGCGAGGCTGCGGCCGGCGGCGAGTGGATCCGTCACACCCGGCGGTTCGCACTGCTGGCCTGGGCGCTGCAGAGCACCGGTCTGGTGCTGGGCATGTGGTGGGCCTACCACGTCCTCGGCTGGGGCGGTTACTGGGGCTGGGATCCGGTCGAGAATGTCGCCCTGCTGCCCTGGCTGGTGACCACCGCCTACCTGCACACCGCCCTGGTTCAGGAACGAGCATCCGGCCAGCTGCGCACCTGGGGCTTCGGACTGGTGGTCACGGCTTTCCTGCTCTCGATCTTCGGCACCTTCATAGTCCGCAGCGGCGTCGTGCCGTCGGTGCACACCTTCGCGGTGAGCCCGCTGGGACCCTGGTTCTTCGGCTTCTTTCTGATCTGCCTGGCGGCTTCCTTGGTCACGCTGACCAGGGCGGGGCGGTCGGCGCCTGGCCCTCAGCTCGCCTCGCCCGCGGCGGTCTCCCGGGAAGGCGCCTTCCACGTTCAGAACGGCATCTTGCTGGCGCTGGCCGCGGCGGTTCTCTGGGGGGTGCTCCTGCCACTCCTGAGCGGTCTCACAGGACGCCAGCTGGTGGTTGGACAGGACTATTACGAGAGGGTTTCGGCGCCCCTCTTTGTGCTCTTGCTGGCACTGCTCGGCTTCGGTCCTCTGCTGCCCTGGCAGCGCGCCGGTCGGACCTGGCTGCGCAACCTGCGCTGGCCACTGGCCGCCGGCATATTCACGCTCACTCTGCTGCTGGCCGCTGGGGTGCGCCAGGGCACCGCGCTTTTGGCCCTTCCCCTGGCGGCAGCGGGTCTGGCCACCTGCGGCCTGGAATACGCTCGCGGCACATTCCAGGCCCGGCGCCTGGCGGCCAGCTGGCCTGTCGCGTTCGTCAGGCTGGCCGCCCGAAACCGCCGGCGCTACGGCGCCTACCTGGCGCATATCGGCTTCCTCGTCTTGGTGATCGGCATCGCCGGCTCGCACGCCTGGCAGCAGCAGCAGGACGTGCAGCTGAAACCAGGCCAATCCATGACGCTCGCCGGCCATCATCTGACCTACCTGGGAACGCGAGAGGAGCGGCAGGGAGATCACGTTGCGCTGATCGCGCGGCTCAGCGCCGGCTCGGCGATCTATGAGCCCTCCCGGCTGACCTATCCGGCTCTGGGCGACCAGGTGGTCAGCCGCGTTGCCATCGACTCAGGCGCGCTCGATGACGTCTACGTGGTGCTGACCGGGACGTCGGCCGGCGACGTGGTGTCGCTGCGTGTCTTCGTAAATCCCCTGGTCAGCTGGGTCTGGGTGGGGGCTTCGCTTCTTGTCACAGGCATGGTCCTGGGCCACCTGAGCCTGCCCCTGGGCGCCCGCCAGAACTCCCCGGCTCTGCGGCCGGTCCCAGCTCGAACGACTTGATCTGGCTGCTGGCCACCGCTCTCTTCCTGGCCGGGGCGGCCTATGCCCTGTGGCCGCTGCTGGGACGGGCCCCCCGGAAGTGAGTGTCATCGTGGCGGGTGCGCTGACTCAGCGCTTTGGCTCGAGGCTCGCTCTGGGACCGATGGATCTGCAGGTCGCCGCGGGTGAGCGTCTGGCGGTGCTGGGTGACAACGGAGCCGGTAAGACCACTCTGCTCCGGCTCATCGCCACCGCTGCCCGGCCCGCGTCCGGCCGGCTGGTGCTGTTCGGACTCGACGCCGGAGCACAGAGGGAGCGGCTGCGGGGAAGGCTGGGCTATCTCGGCCATCAGCCGGGCGTCTACGAGGAGCTCAGCGTCAGGGAGAACCTCGAGTTTTTCGCAGTCCTCCAAGGCGTCTCCACCCAGCGGGTGACAGAGGCTCTGGAAGAGTGCGGGTTGGCGGCTGTACAGCGGGCCCGGGCGGGGACGCTCTCCCGGGGACTGCAGCAGCGCCTGGCGCTGGCCCGCTCGGTCCTGCATCAACCCGAGCTGCTGATCCTGGATGAGCCCGACGCGAGCTTGGACTCGAGCGGTCGGGCGCTGCTCGGCCGCCTCTTCCGGGATCGCACAGTGCTGATGGCGACCCATGACCGAAGCCTGGCCCGCGAGCTCTGCTCCCGCGGCCTGCTGCTCAAAGCCGGACTACCGGCGGGCGATCCCTGGGCGCTACAAGTCGTGAACGCTGACTAGCATCGGCCTGCTAGATTGCGATCCCTTCAGATAGCTTTGGCCGTGGCGCGGAAGGACCTGCGCAGCGAGTGGCGCGGTCGCGAACTACTGCCAGCACTCGCCACCTTCGTCGTCCTGGCGCTCTTGATCGCCAACTTCGCCTTCGATCTGAACGGCGCCAGCGTTCCCCGCCTGGCACCTGGCATTCTCTGGCTGGTCCTGGTCTTTGTGGGACTCGTCGCCTTCGGCCGCAGCTTTGCAGGAGAGAAGGACCGGGGCTCGCTGGAGGCGATGCTGTTGACTCCCGCCCCCGCCGGCGCGCTGTTTGCCGGCAAGGCCGCCGCGGCCGGCCTCGTGCTCCTCGCCACCGAGGCCGTGCTGCTGTTGGGAATGGCGCTGTTCTTCGGCGCTCCCCTCTCAGCCGCAATCGTCGCCATCAGCGTCGCCGCCAGCCTGGGCATCGCGGCCCTGGGTTCCCTCTTCGCTGCCCTGGCCGCCCAGACGCGCGCCAAGGAACTGCTCCTCCCGGTGCTCGTCCTGCCGCTCTGGCTGCCGTTCGTGGTGCTAGGTGGCAGGGCTCTGCAGGAGGCCTTCGCCGGCCAGGCGGTGAGCCCCGAACCATCACTTCTGCTCCTGGATCTGGGGGTACTCTTCTGGATAGCGGCCGTCCTGGCGGCCCGCTTTGTGCTCGATGACTGAACACCGCCTGCCCTATGTCCTGACAGCTGCCGGCGTGGTCGCGTTGTTGGGAGCGCTGGCCATGGTCTTCCTCTATGCGCCCCAGGACGCGGTCCAGGGGCCCGTGCAGCGGATCTTCTACTTGCATGTCTCCGCCGCCATCGCCGGCTTCGCGTGCTTTGCGATTGTGGTGGTGGCGAGCGCGACGCACCTAGTGCGCCCCGGAGCCGCGAGCGACCGCCTGGCGCACGCGGCAGCGCAGGTCGGGCTCGTCATGCTGACTGTCAACATCTCGATGGGCATCGTCTGGGCCAAGCCGATCTGGGGCTGGGATCCCTCCCAGACCTGGGATGCCCGCTTCACCACGACGGTCGTGCTCTGGCTGATCTACGCCGGCTATCTGCTGGTGCGGAAGTTCGCTTCGCCGGGCTGGCAAGCCAGCCGGTTGGCGGCTGTCGTCGGCATCTTCGGCTTTATCGACGTCCCGATCGTCTACTTCAGCGTGCAGTGGTGGCGCACCCTTCACCCCTCACTTCGCGCCGGCAACGGGCAGCCGGCGCTGCCTTTTGCGATGCTGCTGACCTTTGGCGTCACCGTCGTCGCGACGCTGATCCTGACGGCGGCCCTGGTCAGCATCCGCTACAGCATCGAGCAGCAGGCCGAAGAGCAGGAGGGCCGCGCCACGAACGCCAGCCTGGAGCTCGCCCGCTGATGTACCTGGGACTCGGTTACGCCCTCGGCCTGGGCATTCTGGGCGTCTATCTGGCACTGTCACTGCGCCGGCTGCAGCGTCGCCCGTAGAGCGAGCGCACTGGCTAGCGAGGCTCGTCAGCCGACTGATTCCCGGAGCCCTCGCCAGACGGCTCTGCCTCCCGCCGCCCGGCGCGCAGTGCCGGCAGCAGATCGGCGAGCAGGCGGGCGGTGAGGCCCCAGATCGCGGTGTCCACCACCGGCAGGTGCAGCCCCGGCCAGGAGTCGGCTGCTCCGATCCAGGCGTTCTCGTCGATCAGCGTGCTGAGCGGCACTTCCAGCACGGCAGCGACCTCGTCGCTATCAGGGACGAAGGTCGGCTCGGGTCCTCGCAGCCAGGCCACGAACGGCACCACTGAATAATTGCTCACCGCCGCGTAGACTGGTGGGGCGGCACCGAGTGGCACGAGGTCGTCGGTATTGACACCGATTTCCTCATTTGCCTCCCGAGCCGCGGCGGTCCACGCATTCTCGTCGGGAAGGAGGCCTCCTCCGGGGAGCCCGATCTGGCCAGGATGGTTGCGTAGGCCGCTTTGCCTGACTACGAAGGGAACGTGCCAGCGACCCTCGCGCCGGAATAAGAGCGCGACAACGGCTGCTGGTCGAGCCCCGCGTCGAAAGGTACCCCAGCGATCGATTGGAAGGAGGGCGGCGGCGAGCCGCGAAATCAATTCGGGAGAAGACGGAAATGTCATCTGACGGGAGGCTGCAAAGGCTGCGTCAGAGTGAACGGCATCGTACTGAAAAGGTAGGTGAGGCGCATGATTGATGAGACGAATCTGGCTATCGGCGAGTTGGAAGAGACCATCCGGCGCAGCAATGACCGCCGCTATGCGTTCTACCGCATGCTGAACGTGACCGACAAGGTCCTCTGGGGCCTGGAAGAGATGAACCGGGACGGCGTGAAGACCGTGCCTCGGAAGCTCCGGAGCGCCATCAAGCAGCAGATGGCCGAGCTGCCCGCCGGTTGCAAGAACGTATATAGAGATTCGGAGCAGGTGCAAGAGATTCTGGACTCCGTCTTCGAGGTTCAGGAGAGTCTGTTCCGCTGGCGCGACCCGCAGCGCTTCAGTGGCGACGAGGAAGACTTCGACCGGCTCGTCGGCTAGCGGGCGAGGGGACGGCGCGAAGGGCCGCCCCGAAATCGCGGCGGAGGCCGCCGGCGCCGCCCCGAGCGAGGTCATCTCCCGCTATTTGGAGGCGATGTACTACATCGACGCCGAGGGTGAGAGCGTCCGCTCGGCCCGCTTGGCCGACTGGCTGGGAGTCAGCCGGCCCACAGTGACTGTCGCTCTCCGGCGGATGGTCAGGGATGGCATGGTGCGTTTGGATGGTCGCAAGCAGGTGGTGCTGACAGACAAAGGTCGCCAGGCCGCCGCTTCAGTAGTGCGTCGCCACCGGATCATGGAACGCTGGCTGACTGATTCCCTGGGTCTGAACTGGCTGCAGGCCGATGAGGAGGCAGCCCGCTTGGAGCATGCTGTCTCGGAGGCGGTCGAGCAGAAGCTGTGGGACCATCTGGGCCGACCGCTCACCTGTCCTCACGGCAATCCCATCCCCGGTCACGCTGAGCTGAACCCTGATGAGGTGCGGCTGGCCAGCCTGCCCCAGGGCAGCACGGCGGTAGTCACCCGGATCTCCGAGGTGGCCGAACGAGAAGCCCCCACCCTGCTGCGCTATCTCTGGGACCGGCGTCTGGTGCCGGGGGCAGCGCTCAGCGTGATGGAGGCGGATCCGGTCGGCCTGACGCTGCGGCTGAAGCTGGCGGACCGGGAGGTGGTGCTCAGCCACGAGACAGCTGCCAAACTCTGGACGCGCCCGGAGGCCTCGGCGACCCGCCGGCCGCCTCCAGGAGTTGAGCAGGTGAGGAAACCAGCTGGAAGGGGTAACAATCAATTGGTGAGCGCTCAGTGACGGAACCCAAGACCGACTCCACGAACCCGCCCGCCGGCTCCGCCACTGCCGGGGAGTTGGTGCTGGAGCCGCCGCAGGCAGTCAGCCCCATCAGCACCAGCCAGGCCGCCGGCACGATCCGCGTCGACCCTAAGACGGCCCAGCAGATCAGCGGGGCGGTGAGCAGCTTCGTCGACTCCCTCGCCCAAATCGAGACGAACTCCCCCGACTTCACCCGCAAGGTGCAGTCGGTGAGCCAGATGGGCAACCAAGAGATCCGGCGCTCGGCCGAGAGCTCCAATCGCTTTCTGGAGCGGCCCACCAACGCGCTCAACCAGGGTCCGATCGGTGAGACCTCGCAGGTCTCCAATGCCCTGCTGGCGCTCCGCCGCCAGGTCGAGGATCTGGATCCGTCGCGGGGGCTGAAGAACCCCCGGCGAAGGTTCGGCCTGGTTCCCTTCGGGAATCGCTTCCGCGACTACTTCCACAAGTACCAGTCGGCTCAGGGGAGCATCGAAGCCATCATCCAGGCGCTCTACCGCGGCCAGGACGAGCTGATGCGGGACAACGCCGCTATCGAGCAGGAGAAGGCGAATCTCTGGGCCATGAAGGGTCGACTGGAGCAGTACTCCTACATGGCTTCGCAGCTCGATGAGCAGCTGACAGCGAAGGTCGGCCAGGTCCAGGCCAGCGATCCCGAGCGCGCGCGATCCTTGCAGGAGAACGTGCTGTTCTACGTGCGGCAGAAGCGCCAGGACCTGCTCACGCAGCTGGCGGTCACCGTGCAGGGCTATCTCGCCCTTGATTTGGTCCGCAAGAACAACCAGGAGTTGATCAAGGGCGTCGATCGCGCGACCACCACCACGGTCTCCGCCCTGCGCACTGCCGTGATGACGGCCCTGGCGCTGAACAACCAGCGTCTGGTGTTGAACCAGATCACTGCGCTGAACGAGACCACTGGCAACCTTATCGAGTCGACCTCGGTGATGCTTCGCGAGCAGACAGGCGAGATCCAGAGCCAGGCGGCGAGCGCTACTGTGAGCGTCGAGAAGCTGCAGGCGGCGTTCAACAATGTCTACGCCACCATCGACATGATCGACACTTACAAGGTGGCGGCGCTGGACAACATGAAGAAGACCATCGATGCCCTGTCGGGCGAGGTGGCCAGGGCTCAGGTCTACATCGACAAGGCGCATCAGGCGGATTCGGGGCAGCAGATCGCCGCCGGGGCGGGGGAGCTGATCCTCCCCGCCCACAAGGCCGGGTAGCCGGCGATGGGGCTGGAGATCCTGCTCTTCGCCCTGATCGTGGCAGGCGCCGCGGGCGTGCTGGCCCCCCGTCGAAAACGTCAGCGGGAGCCGGATCCCTATGAAGAGAAGCAGCGCCAGGAGTGGGCGGCGGCCGGCCAGGCGGTGGCCCACTCGTCGGATCTCGCCTCCGGCCGCCTGCCGGTGCCTTATCAGCTGAAAGTGGACACCATCCGGCGCAAGGTGCAGTGGATGTTGAGCCGCTACGCCGACCGCTTTCCGCCCGGCTCGCAGGAACACCATCTGATCGGCGCGACTGCCACTGATTACCTTCCCAGCACGCTCAAGGCGTACTTCGCACTGCCGCCTGGATATGCCAACTGGCCGGTGCGGCCTGATGGCAAGACGGGCCTCCACGTGCTCTGGGAGCAGCTCGATCTGCTCGACCGCAAGCTGGATGAGCTGGCTCATGCGGCCCAGCGAAACGATGTCGATCGCCTCCTGGCCAATGGCAGGTTCCTGGAGGAACGCTTCAGCGACGTCGGCCGCCCCAGCGGTGTTTCAGGGGAATAGCTTGACCAGCACGGGCTCCAGCCCGCCCAAGGCGTAGCTGGACTGCCAAACGGTTTTTCAAAAGCAGCTTTGAATTGAGCCTGCACGTCAGCCGGCATCCGCTGGTCATGGACTGCTTGGCTGGGCTGCGGGCGGTGGACACGCGGTCGGATGAGTTCCGCGTCCTGGCTCGAAAGGTCATCACGCTCCTGGCTTACGAGGCCACTGCCGACCTGACGACCAGCCCGATCACTGTCCGCACGCCGCTGGCAGAGACCGCTGCCGCCCGCATCGACCACGAGCTGGTTGCCATCCCTGTGCTGCGGGCGGGGCTCGGCATCCTCTCGCCAGTACTGGAACTGTTCTCGCGCGTTAGCGTGGGTTACATCGGACTGGAGCGGGATGAGAAGACGGCGCTCGCTCGCATCTATTACAACAAGCTGCCGTCGCTCGGCGGTAAGACGCCACTGCTGCTGGACCCCATGCTGGCCACCGGCGGCTCGGCCGCTCAGGCCGTCGAGCTGATCAAGGCTGCAGGCGGCGAGGGCACCCGCATGATCTGCGTGGTGGCCGCCCCAGAGGGCGTCCAGGCGCTCCTGCGCCAGCATCCGGACGTCGACATCTACACCGCTGCGCTGGATGAGGGTCTCAATGACAAGGCGTACATAGTGCCAGGCCTGGGCGACTTCGGCGATAGGCTGTTCGGTACGCAATGAGCAATCTGCAAGACCTCCGCCGCCGGGCGGCCGATTGTGCTCGCCGGCTGGATGAGCTCCAGCCGCGGGGTCCGGGCGAGCCAGGGGCGCCCGATCCTGCGACCGGCGAACGCTGGGACAGGTTCAACGTCCTCGGCCACGTGGGCGAGATGCTGCCCTTCTGGACGGGGGAGATGCGCAGGCTCCTGGAGGGCGCGAGCGAGGTGGGTCGCGACGAGGACGGCTACGTCCGGCGCGAAGCGGCGATCGCCTCCGCGGCGGAGGCCGACGAGGCCGAGCTGCTGCACGCGGCCAGGAGCGGCACAGCCGGCCTCGTCGCCCTGCTCGACGACCTGAGCGAGAGCGACCTCAACCGTGTCGCCCTGCGGCGAGGCAGGGAGGGGGTGCGGGAGTCAACCCTGGGCGACCAGCTGGAGCAAACCCTGGTTGGGCACCTGGAGGAGCATGTGGCGCAGCTGGAAGGCAGCTCGTCGCCCACCGCCTGACGGTCTGCTGGTCAAGCGTTCAGATCGAGGACGACCTTGCCGAACTGCTCGCCGCCCTCCAGATAGCGCAGCGCCTGGCTGACCTGAACCAGCGGGAAGCTGGAATCGACCAGAGGCCGCATTCCCCGATCGAAAGCCCTCAGGACCTGCTCGAACTCGCCGGCGTTGCCCATGGTCGACCCCAGCAGGTCCAGGTGGTTGAAGAAGATGCGGGGCAGATTCAGCTCGGCTTTGGGCCCCGAGGTGGAGCCACAGAACACCAGCCGGCCGCCCTTGCGGAGCGACTTGATCGACTCGTCAAATGTGGCCGGGCCCACGTGCTCGAAGACGACGTCAACACCGCCGCAGAACTGACGTAAGGGTTTTGCAAAGTCCGCGGACTCGAACGTTGCCTCGGCGCCCAGCCCCTCCGCCTTAGCTCGCTTCGCGGGGCTGCGGCTGGTCGCCAACACCCGAGCTCCCAGGTGCCTGCCGATGACGATCGCCGCCGCGGCGACGCCGGCTCCGGCGCCGACGACGAGCATGGTCTCGCCGCGTTGCAGGCGGGCTCGAGTGACGAGCATCCGCCAGGCGGTCAGGAAGGTGAGCGGAAAGGCGGCTGCCTGGTGCCAGTCAAGCCGGGCAGGCTTCTCGTAGACGTTCTGGGCGGGGACGTGCAGCAGCTCGCAGGCAGTGCCGTCCACATGTTCGCCGAGGATTCCGAAGCGCTCGCACTTCACCTGCTCGCCGGAGCGGCACCACTCACACTCCCAGCAGCAGGCCACAGGGTAGACGACCACCTCGTCGCCGGACTTCCAGCGAGGATCGGTGGAGTCAGCCACAACACCGGCGCCGTCGGCGCCGATGACACGCGGGGGATCGATTCGCTGGGCGCCGCTGGCGAGCCAGAGATCCAGGTGGTTCAGCGATGCGGCTTTGAGCTCGATTGCCACCGAGCCCGGCTCAACGCCTGTCCGCGGGCGCTCTTCGATTCGCACCCCGCCGGGGCCCGAAGGCTCTTGGTACACGGCGGCGCGCCCCTCGCTCCTGAATTGCACCCGGCCATGTTAGTGGACGGTAATCGCCGGTCTTCGATCAAGCGGCAGGCTCCGCGTCCGACTGCCAAAGTCCACCAGCTCCGCTACGATGCTTGCCAGATGCTTGAGACAGGCCTGTTCGTCATCGGCTTTCTCTACGTGGCTCTGAGCTTCGCTGCCATCGTCGGCCTGTTTCAGAATCGCGATCGCCTGAAGCGGCGCCGCTAAACCGGCCCTGGCAGCGTTCACCGACCTCGTGATCACCGAGGCCCTGGCTGGCAAGACGCTGCTGGTCACCGGCTCAACCGGGTTCCTGGGCAAGTCCATAGTGGAGAAGCTGCTGCGCTCGGTGCCCGACGTCGGCCGGATCTATCTCGCCATCCGTTCCTCAGCCCGCCGCCCGGCGGCTCAACGGCTGCAGCGGGAGGTTCTCTCGAGCCCGGCGTTTGGACGCCTCAAAGCCGAGCTGGGCGAGGCCGAATTCGAGCGGTTGACGGCAGCGAAGCTGGCAGTGCTCGAGATCGATCTCGGCCACGACGGCCTGGGGCTCAGCAATGAATCGCTGAACAAGCTGCGGGAGTGCCAGATAGTGATCCATTCTGCTGCCGCGGTCGAATTCGACAACCCAGCTGATCTGTCCGCGCAGACCAACCTCCTGGGCGCGGCGCGCCTGGTCGAAACGCTGACCAAGACTGGCAGCCAGCCGCACCTGGTCCACGTCTCGACAGCCTATGTGGGGGGCATGCTCCGCGGATTGGTGAAAGAGGAGCTGCCGCATGATCCCGGCCTGAACTGGCGCCATGAGGCGGCGGTGCTGACCACGCTCCGGCCGGCGGTGGAGGAGGAGAGCCGGCGACCCGAGGTGCTGGAGAAGCTGCGCAAGCAGGCCCGCAGCCGCCTGGGCCCGGCGGGTACCCCGGCCCAGGCCCGGCAGGTCGAGCGATTGCGTGAGAAGTGGGTCAAGGATCGCTTGGTGGAGCGAGGGCGGGTGCACGCGCGCTCTCTCGGCTTCACCGACATCTACGCCTTCACCAAAGCCATGGCGGAGCGGGCGGTGACCGAGCTCCGAGGCGAGATCCCCCTCAGCATCCTGCGGCCCAGCATCATCGAGAGCGCTCTGGCTGAGCCGCAGCCGGGCTGGCTGGAGGGCTTCCGCATGGCGGAGCCCATCATCTTCGGCTTCGGCCGTGCTGTGCTCCGAGACTTCTCAGGGCTCCCCGACTCGCTGCTCGACATCATTCCCGCTGACTATGTGGTGAACGCCGTGCTGGCGGTGGCCGCCTCGCCGCCGCCCGCGGGCGAGTACCGGGTTTACCACGCGGCCTCCGGCAGCCGCAATCCGCTCCGGCTCCGGGACATGTATGAGCAATCGGGTGAGTTCTTCGGGAAACATCCGCTGCGCGATCGCTGGGGGCAGGCGATCGGCACGCCCACTTGGACCTTCCCCTCGCGCGGCGAGCTGACCGCCAAGGGCAAGCTCGCCCTGCGGGCGGTCGGGGCGGCGCAGCAGCTGGTTGAGCGCCTACCCTTGGGGGCCAGGTCGACCCACTGGTCGGACGACCTCACCGAACAGCAGGCGAAGCTCGAGCGCTCACTCAACCTGGCCGACCTCTATGGCGTCTATACAGAGGTGGACTGCATCTACGACACGCACAACCTGATCTCGCTCTGGGAGCGCCTGCCCCCCTCCGAGCGAGCCACCTTCCCATTCGATCCGGCGACCTTCAGCTGGCATCACTACTTCCAGGAGGTGCACCTGCCGACTGTGATCCGGATGGCCCGCGCGGACACAGGACCGCGGCAGGGACCAGGCCCGAGCGGCAGCACGGCGCCGAAGCCGGAGACGAGCACAGCCCTCAACACGCTGCAGCGCCGCGCCGGCCGGACCGACGTGATGGCGGTCTTCGACGTCGACGGAACCCTCATCGAAACCAACGTCGTCGAGTACTTCTTCTGGATGCGCCTCAAGGACCAGCCGCTCTCCGAGTGGCCCCGTTTCCTGGCTCAGATGGCCGCTCAGAGCCCGCGCTGGCTCTACCTCGAGCGGCGCTCGCGGGCGGAGTTCCAGCGTTCGTTTTATCGCGAGTACGAGGGGCTCGAGGCGGAGGAGATGCGGCTGCTCGGCCGCGAGGCGCTGCAGGCTGTCACCCTGCGCCGCATCTATCCGGAGGGCATGCGCCGCATCCGGCGTCACAAGGAGGCGGGCCATCGCGTTCTCCTGCTCACCGGCGCCGTCGATGTCGTCGTAGAGCCGCTGGCAGAGCTGCTGGGTGTCGACCTCGACTGCGCACATCTACTGCAGAAGGACGGCCTCTTCACAGGCGATCTTCGGTCTCCGCCCTCAGTGGGCGAGGCCCGGGCCAGCCTTCTCCAGGAGTACGCGGGCCGGCATGCCGTCAACCTGGCCGAGAGCTTCGCCTACGCCGATGCCATCTCCGACCTGCCGATGCTGGAGCTGGTCGGCACGCCGGTTGTCATCAATCCGGACGCCCGGCTTTCCCAGCACGCCGACCAGCGCGGCTGGCGAGTCGAGCGTTGGAAGATGGCGCCTGGCAACTGGCGGCTGCCGATGCCAGACCCTCGCTCAGCGACGTACAGAGAGGCGGCGCGGCGATGACCCTGGCGGTGGTTGGTTAGGCTCGATGCTGGCCCTGCAGTACGTGCGCTCACTGCCGCGGTACGCGCTGGTCAGGGCCACCGGCGGCCGCGCCGGCGTGGCGACCGGCGACTTCTCGCTGCTGCACCTGGGCGACGTGCAGGAGCCTGAGCCACCGAACGGCAGCTGGCGTCGCGTGCTGCCGTCGCTGGCTGGCATTTGCGGCTCGGACACCGCGGCCATCACTGGTCATGCCTCGCTCTATCTCGATCCCTTGACCAGCTATCCCTTCGTGCCAGGGCATGAGGTGGTAGGCATCTTGGCGGGCGACGGCGCCCGCGTGGTGGTGGAGCCGGCGCTTGGCTGCGAGGTCCGCGGCTTGAGCCCGCTCTGCGCTCGCTGTGTTGAGGGCCGCCCCGGTCTCTGCCAGCGCGTCGACGAGGGGGATCTGGCGGTGGGCCTGCAGACCGGCTACTGCTGCTCCACCGGGGGCGGCTGGGGCGAGGTGCTCATAGCGCACGAGAGCCAGCTGCATGAGGTGCCGCCAGCGCTGAGCGACGAAGCGGCCGTCCTGATCGAGCCGTTCGCTTGTTCGGTGCACGCCGCTTTGCGCGGCGCCGCGGGCGCTGAGGACGTGGTGGTGGTCCAGGGCACCGGCACCATCGGGCTGCTCACCCTCGCGGCGATCAAGCTCTTCTGCCCGCCGCGCCGGCTGATCGCAGTGGCCAAGCATCCGTTCCAGCGCCAGCAGGCTCTGCGCCTGGGTGCCGACCAGGTGATCCGGCCGGACGAGGTGTTCCAGCGGATCCGCTTCGCCACCGAGGCCCGCCGGCTGGACGGTCCCAACCTCTCGCTGCTCCTGGGCGGCGCCGACCTTACCTTCGAGTGCACGGGCACGGCCGCCGGTCTGGATGACGCCTTCCGCTACACGCGGGCC
The DNA here is from genome assembly GCF_050999135.1 of Candidatus Dormiibacter sp. Lineage (NCBI taxonomy): Bacteria > Bacillati > Candidatus Dormiibacterota > Candidatus Dormibacteria > Candidatus Dormibacterales > Candidatus Dormibacteraceae > Candidatus Dormiibacter > Candidatus Dormiibacter sp. The sequence goes on from NZ_JBPCPN010000020.1 coordinate 36,859, forward strand.
GGGGGGAAGGTGGTGGCCGTCGGCATGCCTGGGCGGGAGAGCGTGGATTGGGGACCGATCTGGCAGCGCGAGCTGACGGTGATGGGTGCCTACGCCTACGGCACCGAGGCGACCGGCGCGCGCACGTTCGACATGGCCTTGGCTGCCGCGCCGGAGCTTGGTCTGGAGCAGCTGACAGGGCCCCTGTTCCAGCTGAGCGAGTACCGCGACGCCATCGCCTACGCCGTCCAGGCGGGCCGCCGCTCGACGGCCAAAGTCGCCTTCGATCTGCGCGGCCTACGGCTCTAACCACTAGGATCACCTAGCTGATGTCTCGTCCGGGCGCGGTTCTGGAAGTCGATCGCAACTCGCCGCCGACGCTCTTTCACTTCGGCGAAGGGGTGCGCCTGGAACGGCTGCCTCTGGGCAGCCGCATCCTCTATCCGCCGGATCCGCTCGAGCCGATAGCTCATCCCGAGCGTGCCATCCGGCGGGCCCTGGCGCATCCCCTCGACGACGACCCGCTGAAGGACCTGCTGCGCCCGGGCATGAAGCTGACAATCGCCTTCGACGACCTCTCGCTGCCGCTGCCGCCGATGGCCCAGCCCGATGTCCGCCAGCTGGTCATGGAAGAGGTGGTCGAGCTGGCCGCCGAAGCCGGGGTGGAGGACATCCACCTCATCGTCGCCACCGGCCTGCACAGGCGCATGACCGAGGACGAGATCCGGCATATCGTCGGCGACCGCATCTTCACGACTTTCTGGCCTGACTGCCTCTACAACCACGACGCCGAGGACGAGGGGGAAAACGTGCGCATCGGGCAGACCTCCGATGGGCACGAGGTCACGCTCAACCGTCGCGCGGCGGAATCCGACCTGGTGGTGTACGTGAACCTGACCCTGGTCCCGATGGACGGGGGTCACAAGTCGATGGCGACTGGCCTGGCCAGCTATCGCGGCATCCGCGCTCACCACAACGTCGAGACCCTGCTCGGCTCGCGGTCCTATATGCATCCCCCCGATTCGCAGCTGCACCACTCCTGCATCCAGCAGGGGCGGTTGATCGAGGATCACGTGCGTGTCTTTCACATCGAGACGTCGGTCAACAATCACGCCTTCCCAACTGTTGCCAACTTCATGCAGAAGCGGGAGACGGATTGGACGCCGGCGGACCAGGCTACTTATCTGGCATTGAAGCAGCTGAGCGATTTTGCGCCACGAGACCTGAAGCGGACCATCTTCCACTCGATGAAGGCGCCCTACGGCCTCACCGGTGTCAATGCCGGACAGGTGGATCAGGTCCACGAGCGGACGCTGGACGTGGTACGCAAGCAGATGACTGTGGAGGTCGACGGGCAGACTGACATCGTCACCATGGGCCTGCCCTATCTGGGCCCGTACAACGTGAACTCGATCCTGAACCCGGTCCTGGTCGTCTGCCTGGGGCTCGGCTATCTCTTCAATCTCTACCGGGGCAGACCGGTGGTGAGAGAGGGCGGCGTGGTGATCATGACGCACCCCTGCCGCTACGAGTTCGACTCGGTTCATCATCCCAGCTACATCGACTTCTACGATGAGGTGCTGGCGGACACTACAGATCCCGGCCAGATCGAGAGCAAGTACGAGCGTCGGTTCGCCGAGGACGATTGGTACCGGCAGCTGTTCCGCAAGTCACACGCTTACCACGGTGTGCATCCGTTCTATGCCTGGTACTGGGCGGCGCACGCGCTGGACCATGTCGGCGACGTGATAGTGGTGGGTGGTGAGCGAGAGGTGGTTCACCGCCTGGGCTTCAAGGCCGCCACCACGCTGGCAGATGCCTTCGAGATGGCTGAGCAGACGGTCGGGAGGTATCCCAGCGTCAGTCACCTCAGGACTCCGCCGCTCCTGCTGGCGGACGTCAGGTAACCAGTTTGAGCTTGGTCGACGATGTCCGCCAGGTACGCCGCGGCTGGCACTGGGGGGAGGTGAAGCCGCGCAGCTGGCCCGAGCGGGCGCCTGCCGTGCCTGACCGCTCGAGCAACCTGGGCTGGGCACGGGCCGAGCCGGTGAGGAGCGCCCGCTGGCTGCTCCAGAAAGGTGTCTCGCTGCCCTTCACCCGCGTGATGGCCAACCCCCAAGTCCGCGGAGCTGAGTGGATGGAGAGCCTGGAGCGGCCTGCCATCATCGCCGCCAACCATGCCAGCCACGCCGACCTTCAGCTCCTGCTCTACGCGCTGCCCGATCGAGCCCGGGAGCGAACCGTCGTCGCCGCAGCTGCCGACTACTGGTATCAGCGCCCCTGGCTGGGCCGGCTGGTCAGCCTCTGGCTGAACACGTTTCCGTTTTCGCGCACGGGTGGCCCGCAGGCCGTCCTGCATCACTCGAGTCAGCTGCTCAAGTCAGGCTGGCACCTGCTCATCTTCCCGGAAGGCTCCCGCTCGGCCGATGGCCGGGTGCAGGAGTTCAAGCCGGGCGTCGGCTTTCTCGCCCGGGAGACAGGTGCGCCGGTGGTGCCGATCCACGTCCGCGGCGGCCAGCGCATCATGCCGAAGGGCCGTGCCTATCCGCTGCCCGCGCCGGCGCAGGTCAGGATCGGCCGGCCGCTCCAGGCCCAGGGAAAGGAGAGCGCGCGTGCCTTTGCCGGTCGCGTGGAGCGTTCTGTCCGCGAGCTGGCCGCGGGCACCGACGAACCGGACGTGATCGGCAGCTGGATCGAACGCTGGCGGGCCGCTGGGCCTCCTTCAGGGGCGGCGGCTCGGCGGCGGAGCTAGCGGCTGCGCTGGTCGCTCCCGGTTCGAGACAAGTCCAGCTGGGCGCACAGTTCGGTAGACTCGCTGCAAGTTTGGCACGTTCATCGACACCGCGACGTGGTCCTCGCAGACCCAAGGCGCAGAAGGAAGCGACTCCCGACCAGCAGAAGGAAGAGGCGGTGGTCATGGATGCTGTGGTGTCCCAGGCCCTACCCAACGCGATGTTTGAGGTGGAGCTGGAGAACGAGCACAAGCTCATCGCCTACGCGGCAGGAAGGATGCGACGCTACTTCATCCGCATCACCCCTGGCGACCGGATCAGAGTCGAGCTGTCACCCTACGACCTGACGCGCGGCCGCATCGTCTACCGCTACCGCGAATAGGCGAGCAAGGGGAGGCAGGCCTCCCCTTCCAAAACCCCTCCCGGCTTGGTTTTAGAGCCAGGGTCGTCGCGAGAGCACGCGGTCTTCGTGGATCCGCTGTTCTGCTTCGATACCGACGTCGGGTATCGGCCGGGATAAACCCGGCCTGTCGACCTGACGTTGGCGACGAGTTTGGGGAGGCAGGCCTCCCTTCGAATCAGTAGTGGGAGCCGGCGCGGGCGCCCTGGAAGCACTCCTGACAGTAGACGGGCCTGGCTCCGGTCGGACGGAAGGGGACCTGCGTCTCGCGACCGCAGCTGGAGCAAACGACGTCGAACATCTCCCGCCCGGAACGGGCCTGGCCCTGCCCCTCGCCCGCCTTCTTCTGCGCCCGGCAGCTCGGGCAGCGGCGAGGCTCATTCGTGAGGCCCCGGGCTTGGTAGAACTCCTGCTCGCCCGCCGTGAAGACGAACTGGCTGCTGCAATCACGACAGGTCAGCAATTTGTCCGCGAATATCAACGAAACCTCTCCTCAAACCCAAGCCGGCGGCAAGGCCACCATCTCCCTGTGGCGCTGCCCATCAGAGGATGTTATTACCGATCGCGCCTCGATGGGAAGCTAACCTTGGCGAGATGAGAAGCGACTACACGCCCGGAGCGCGCAATGCCGTCCGTGCCTGTCTCAACGTGGCTGCCGACGACCGCGTCGCAGTCATCAAGGACAAGGGTCGGCTGGCGATCGCCGAAGCCATCGAGGAGGAGGCTCGCGCCACCGGGGCGGAGGTCCGCAGCTGGCTGATGGAAGACCTGATCCAAAGGCCGGCTCGCGAATTCCCCCGGCGTCTGGCCGAGGAGATCCTGGCCTTTGAGCCGTCGGTCTCCTACTTCATCGGCGAAGGCCTGCTAGGGGAGCTGGCCTTCCGCCAGCCGATGCTGGAGCTGCTCGAAGGCAGGCTTCGCTGCCGCCACGGCCACATGATAGGCATCGACCATCAGCTGATGCTGGAGGGGATGGCCGGCGATTACGAGGAGATCTACTCGGTCACGCGCAGGGTCTGGGAAGTGGCCCGCCAGGCGAGCAAGATCGAGGTGGCTACGCGTCTCGGCACCGAGCTGACCGCCACCTTCTCGCCCAGCCGCCGCTGGGTGCCCTGTGACGGTCGCTACTGGGAGCAGGGCCAGTGGGGCAACCTTCCCGAGGGTGAGACGTTCACAGCCCCGCTGAGCTTGGACGGCGTGCTGGTGGGCGAGGAGCTGGGGGATCATTTCGCTCCCAAGTACGGCCTCCTGCCCGAGCCGATCAGCATCCGCATCAGGGACGGCAGGGTCCAATCCGTCGAACTGAGCAGCCGACCGGAGCTCGTGCGGGAGGTGGAGGCCTACTTCGGCCAGAGCCCCAACTCGAACCGGGTGGGTGAGTTCGCCATCGGCACCAACACCGGCTTGCGCAAAATCGTCGGCAACTTCCTCCAGGACGAGAAGTTCCCAGGCGTTCACGTGGCCTTCGGCGATCCCTACGGCTCCGCCACAGGCGCTGACTGGAGCTGTCCCAGCCACGTGGATGTCCTGGCCAGCCAGGCCGACGTGTGGGTGGACGGGCGCAAGATCATGGAAGCCGGCCGCTTTCAGCTCTGAGCGCCGCCAGCTTGACCTCTGATCGTCTGTTCGGACAGGCGTCCAGCACAGCCGAGATGTTGGATGCGGTATCTGACGCTGCCTGGCTGGAGTCGATGCTCCGGGTCGAAGCCGCCCTGGCCAAGGTCGAGGGCCGCCTCGGCCTGATCCCGCCAGAGGCTGCAGCGTCGATCGCCTCTTCACTATTGGCTGCCGAGCTCGATCCGGAGCAGATCGGCCGCGAGGCAGTCAGTGCCGGCAATCCGGTGATCCCGATGGTCAGGATGCTGAGCAGGGTGGTGCCGGGCGAGGCGGTGGGCTACGTCCACTGGGGAGCCACAAGTCAGGACATCCTGGACACCGGGATGATGCTGGTAGCGCGCAGGGCGCTGACCCTTATCACGCGGGACACTGATGCGGTGGCGGCCGCGGCCGCTGACTTGGCAGTACGCCATAGGTCCAGCGTCATGGTTGGGCGCACCCTCTTGCAGCAGGCTGCGCCGACGACCTTTGGGCTGAAGGCCGCGGGTTGGCTGACTGCAGTCAGGGAAGCCCGATCCCGGATTCGCGAGATACAGCAGGGGGGCCTCGCGCTTCAGTTCGGCGGCGCGGCCGGCACGCTGGCAGCTCTGGGCGAACGGGGCCTGGATGTGTCCCGTGAACTCGCGCGTGAGCTCGGGCTGGTCGAGCCTGTCCTGCCCTGGCACACTGCCCGAGGCCGCGTCCTCGCTTTGGCTACAGCGCTGGGCATCCTCACAGCAGCCGTCGGCAAGATCGCCCTGGACGTGCTGTTGATGGCGCAGAACGAGGTAGCTGAGGTTTCCGAAGGCGCCGGCGGGGGCTCATCCACCCTGCCTCAGAAGCAAAACCCGGTGGCCGCTGTGGAGGTCCTGGCCTGTGTCAGGGGCGTGAACGCCCAGGTCGCTCTGCTCATGGCCGCGGCCCTGCAGGAGCATGAGCGGGCGGCCGGCGGCTGGCAGGCGGAATGGCCGGCGATCAGTGAGCTGTTCAGATTCAGCGCCGGCGCCATGGGCCGCACCGCGGGAATGCTGGAAGGCCTCCAGGTCAATCGCGAGCGGATGACCGCCAACCTCCTTCAGGGAGGCGGCCAGGTAATGTCCGAGGGCGTGATGATGAGACTCGCAGCGCGCATCGGTCGCCCGCGGGCCCACCACCTGGTAGGGGAAGCGGCTGCGGCCGCAGTGAACTCAGGCCGGGAGTTCGGGGCCGAGCTCAAGGCCGACCCTGAGATCTCTGCCCAGTTGAGCCCGGCCGAAATCGATGCCGCCCTTGAGCCCGGCAGCTACCTGGGTTCGGCGGAGGCTCTGGTCGATCGGGCTGTAACCGCCTACCAGATGGAAATGGCCGAGGGAAAGTGAGCGACCACAGCGACCAGTTCGAGCTCGGGCGGGAGGTCCGCCGGGCGGTCCTCGGCTCGCAGCACGTCGACCAATCGGAAGCGAACCGCACCCCGCTCAACGCCGACTTCCAGGACCTGCTCACCCGCTATGCGTGGGGCGAAATCTGGAGTCGAAAAGGTCTCGACCGTCGCACGCGCAGCTGCATCACGGTTGCCATGCTGGTGGCCCTCAATCACCCCGAAGAGCTGGCGCTGCACCTGCGCGGCGCTCTGCGGAACGGGGTCAGCGCGGCGGAGCTGCGCGAGGTCCTGCTCCAAACCGCTGTGTATTGCGGCTTTCCGGCCGCGAGAAGCGCGTTCCGGGTGGCGTCGGAAGTACTCGGGGAAATGGCTGATCAACCGCCCGGCGAAGGGTCCCCCGCGTGAGCCGGGCGGTCAGCGCCTGAAGAACCCTGGTGGCTCCCGTTGTTCAGAGAGCAAAGAAAACTGTCTCGCCTTCGCCCTGCAGCCGTATGTCGAACCTAAGCGCACCCGGTTCGGCCCGAGCGATCAGGGTCGGCCGGCGCTCTGGCTCGACGCGCGCCAGGACCCAGTCAGCGCTGTTGGCAGCAGTCTCCCCGGGAAAATAGATCCGGGTCTGGAGCTGCCGCAGGAGCCCGCGCGCGAAGATCGTGAGGTTGAAGTGCGGTGCTTGGACCGTGCCGCCAGGACCTGGCATTGGCGCCGGCTTTGACGCAGTGAAGTGAAAAGCGCCCTCGGGGTCTGTCGCGCAGCGGGCGAACTGCTCGCCCTGCCACAGCTCGAGCAGCGCGTCGGGGACTGGTGTGCCAGCGCCGTCCAGGACCTGGCCTTCGATCCGCAGCTCGCCCTGCCCCGACGGAGCTGCCTCGGAGTCCCCGGCGAAGGGCAGGGCAAAACCGAAGAAGGGGCCGACGGTCTGCGAAGGCGTGGGAGCGGTCCGCGCCACCTCACGCCTCCCACGGGGTCGAGTTCCGGCCCCTGAGCGCTATGTCCCAGCGGTAGCCGAGCGCCCAGTTGGGCTTGGTGGTCTCCCAGTCGAACGCCGCCACCAGCAGGTCTCGCCCGCGCTGATCAGGAATCGACTGCAGGATGGGATCGAAAGGCAGCAGTGGGTCACCCGGGAAATACATCTGCGTGACAAGCCTGCTGCCAAGCTCAGCGCCGAAGAGTGAGAAATGGATGCGCGCGGGGCGCCAGGCGTTGGCGTGATTGCCCCAGGGATAGGCTCCGGGCTTGATCGACACGAAGCTGTAGCGGCCCTCCGCGTCCGTCAGGCACCGCCCGGCGCCAGTGAAGTTGGCGTCGAGCGGGGCTGAATGGTCGTCGCCGGGATCGACGTAGCGACCGGCGGCGTTGGCCTGCCAAACCTCAACCAGGGTGTGCGGCAGGGGACGACCGTCGCTGTCCAGCACGCGGCCGGTCACGACTATCCGCTCCCCCAGAGGCTCGCCCCGGTGCTGGCGCGTCAGGTCGGCGTCCCCGCCGGAGACGGTAACGCGGCCGAAGGCGGGTCCCGGCGCCCGATGAAACCACTCCTCTGGCAGCCTCAGCAGCGCCGCCCGGGGAGCCCGCAGAATCGTGGATTTGTAGTCGGGGTGCAGGTACGGTGGCTCGAATCCGATCTCCGTCTCGCTCATCAGACGCCTCCGTCCAGAGCTGTCGCTGCACTTGTGTAGTTCTCCGCCAATGATGTCGAGGCAGCTCGCGACCGAGTCAGGTATGAAAGCTGGGCCAGCTGCAGGCGATGTTCGAAGGGATCGCCGGTCGGCCGGCGATGCAGCAGGCCTGTCATGAACGCTGAAAACTGCTGGGCCCGCCAGACCCTGTTCAGACAGCTCTCGGTGTACGCGTCCAGGAGGGTGGTCGATTTCGACCGATACCAGGCGACCAGGGCGCGGGCCAGCGTCTGGACGTCCGCCAAGGCCAGGTTCATCCCCTTGGCGCCAGTCGGCGGCACTATGTGAGCCGAGTCTCCGGCGAGGTAGAGCCGGCCGTGCTGCATCGGCTCCAGCACGAGGCTGTGCAGAGCCGTGATGCCGAGGTCCAGGATTTCGCCGGCTCGCAGGTCAGGCTCGGCCAATCGCAATCGAAGTTCGTCCCAGATGCGGGCCTCCGGCCAGTTCGCGAGATCCTCGTCCGCCGCGACCTGCAGATAGAGGCGGCTGACCTCCGGAGAACGCATGCTGTGCAGCGCGAAGCCGTTCTCATGGCAGGCGTAGATGAGCTCTCGTTCCGTGGGCGGCGTGCGGGCCAGGATGCCGAGCCAGCCGTGCGCATACACCCGTTCGTAAACCGTCGCGGGGACGGCTGTGCGGCCGATGCCATGGGCCCCATCGCAGGCGGCGATGAAGTCACATCCGAGCTCCGATTCATCCTCCCCTACACGGTAGGTGATGAGCGGCCGGTCGCCGACTATCGCGCCGAGCCCTTTTGCTTCAGCCTCGAAGAGGATCCGTCCCCCTGCCTGGAGGCGCGCTGCGATCAGATCCTTGACGATTTCCTGCTGGCCGTACACGAGAATCGTCCGTCCGGTGAGAGCCATGAAGTCGATGTGATGGCGCCCGCCGGCGAACTGAAGGTTGATACCGCGATGGACGAGGCCCTCTCGGTCCATGCGCTCGCCCACGCCGCTGGCTCGGAGCAGCTCGGCAGCCCCATGTTCCAGCACGCCTGCCCTGACCCGGCCTTCCGCGTACTGGCGGCTGCGCGCTTCCAGGACCACCGATTCGATGCCGGCCGTGGCGAGCAGGTGCGAGAGCAGCAACCCGGCAGGGCCGGCGCCGATGATGCCTACCTGGGTCCGTTCCTTCACTCCGTCAGGCTGGCAGCGCTTCCTTTTGCTCGAACTCTTCCTCTGCCACCTCGGCGACTGGCGCCTCGCTGAAGCCGGTACCCCGGCCGGCGGCTGCCTTGAGCGGCACCTCGCGCAGGAAGAAGCTCGCCACGACGGCGATGGCGACCACTGCGGCGGCGATGAGGAACAGGCTGTGCAGCGTGTCGGCCAGGCCGAGTCGGGTCGCGTGGATGACCTGGTCGAAGAGCGGCGCCGCCTGCGGCGGCAGGGCGGCCCGGAGATGGGCCAGGTTGTTGGGATCGAACAGCGCCTGCGGGCTGCTGCCGCCGGCCTGGCCGGTGGGCAGCTTGAACTGGGGCGGGAGGTGCAGCGCGGCGACCTGCTTCTGGATCGAGTCGGTCAGGCGGTTGGCCAGGACCGAGCCGAGCACAGCCGTGCCCACGGTGCCGCCCAGGTTCCGCCAGAACTGCACTTGGCTGGTGGCGACGCCCACCATCTTTCCCGCCAGCGCACTCTGCACCACGTTGATGGTGAGCGGGAAGGTGGTCCCCAACCCGGCGCCGATGATGACCAGGTCGCGCACCACCTCCCACTGGGTGGTGCCGACGCTGACCTGCGACAGCAGCAGAAGACCGCCGACGACGGCGCTGGCGCCGGCGATGGCCAGCACCCGATAGCGGCGGATGCGAATCATCAACTGGCCGGAAACGATGCTGAACACAATCAGCCCGAGCACCATCGGCGTCAGCAGCTGGCCGGAGTTGGTGGCGCTGACGCCCAGCACGCCCTGGTAGATCAGCGGCACGAAGATGATCGAACCGAACATGCCGAAGGCTGTGAAGAAGGCGATGATCACAGTGATGGTGAAGGCGTTCAGCTTGAAGAGCTGGAACGGCACCACCGGCTCGCTCGCCCGCCGTTCAACGAAGAAGAAGCTGATCAGCAGCACGCCGGCCAGCAGCAGGAGACCTAGCACCTCAGGTGACGTCCAAGCGTGGGTGTTGGTGATGGAAAGCGCAATCAGCAGCGGGACCAGGCCGGCTGCGAGAACAGCGCCGCCCAGGAAGTCGATCTGCCGCCAGTTGGCGTGCGACCGAACATAGGGCAGGCCCAGCGCCACAACCGCGACAGCCAGGATGCCCACCGGCAGGTTGACGTAGAACACCCAGCGCCAGCCGAGCCCGTCGGTCAACCAGCCGCCCAGTGTGGGGCCGATGACCGAGGAGAGGCCGAAGACGCCGCCGAAGACGCCCTGCAGCTTGACCCGCTGCTCAGGCGGAAAGATGTCAGCCAGCACTGTGAAGACAGTGGCAAACAGCATGCCGCCGAAGAGGCCCTGGATGGCTCGGAAGAGGGTCAGCTGAAACATGTTCTGCGACAGGCCGCAGAGAGCGGAGGCCAGCACGAAACCGACCATGCCTGTCAGCAGGAAAGGCTTGCGGCCGAACATGTCGCCCAACTTGCCGGCGATCGGAACCACAATCGTGGAGCTGACCAGGTAAGCGGTAGTGACCCAGGCGTAGTACTCGAGGCCGTTCAGCTCCGAGATGATGCGCGGCATCGCCGTCCCCACCACTGTCTGGTCCAGCGACGCCAGTAGGAGGGCAAGCATGACGCCCGCGGTGGCGAAGATTTTCTGGCCTCTGGTCAGGTTGCTAGCGGGCACGGCTTTCCTCCTCGTCGGTGATGGCTGGGTCAAGCGGCGACGGCTGAAGGTGGCCGGCCGGGTCGGTGGTGGTGGTGGTGATCTGCAGCAGGCGCCAGCAGAGGTGGCGGAGCTGCTTCCAGTCGGCTTCAGACAGCCGGTTAGAAAGCAGGTCCTGGGCATACAGCATGCGCTGGCGCATTTGGAGAACCTTCTCCTGTCCGGCAGGTGTGAGCTCGGCACGCCAGGAACGGCGATCCTCCGGGTCGGAGACTCGGCGCGCCAGACCGTCGCGCTCCAGATTGTCAAGCAGTCCTGTCACGTTCCGAGGGGTGACGCCCATGGAACCGGCCAGCTTGCCCAGGACCACGCCGGAGTCACTCCGGGAGAGCGCCTGCAGCATCTGGAAGCGACCTTCGCTGAGGTTCACGCCCTCACAGAGGCGCTCGCGCTTGTTGTGCAGGTGGCGAGCGACCTTGGTCAGCGCCACCAGCGCTTCGGCGGTGAGGAGCGTTGCTGGCGACGCCTGGGTGGCCTCCAGATCACGCCGGACCTGGACGTTATAGAGAAGTCCAGCTTCGTCAGCAGCGAGCGCTTCGCTCAGCTGCGGCCCTGTCTCCAGAGAAGTGCCGCCGTTAGGGGTTTCATTAACTGAGTTCATAGTGTAGTAGTTCAATATTACTGCATTCACGAGATCTCTGCCGGAGGGTCGGCTGGGTAAGCTAGCCCCTGGTGATCGCTAGCATCGGCGCGGCCGAGCCGGCCACCTGGAGGGAGGCGGGCGCAGCCGCGTTCTGCGCCGCGGCCGTGGGCTTGGGTGAGCGGACCCGTCTGCTCACCTTGTCAGCGGGCTCCCCCGGGGCCGGGGAGGTGCCCAAGACAGAAGACTACGAGGTGCTGGAGCTGACCGGGCCAGGCTCTCTCAAAGCTGGGCTGGCTGAGGTTCGCCACCTGCACCTGGCAGCCGTCCCGCCTCTCAGCGAAGCAACGATGGCGCTGCTGGCACGGGCAGTGGCCACCGCCCGTAGTGCCAGCGCCACGCTGTCGGTCAGCCTGGCCGGACCCGAACAGATCATCCAGCATGGCCGGCGGCGGCTGACCCAGGAGCTCGCTGCGCTGCGGCCCGAGCTGCTTTTTGCCTCCGAGGCTGGAGATGCGCTCCTGACGGCGCCGCTCTCTGAGCTCTGCGTGGTGCCGGTGGTGAGCATCGAGTCGGGCGGGCTGCGCGTTTTCGACCGCCAGGTGCCGGCGCTCCACCGCCTGAACAGCGGTGGCGCGGCGCTCACCGCAGCTTTCTGCGTGGCGTATCTGGAAGGCGCCACGCCGCTGGAGGCGGCGGGCCGGGCTGTGCTGCTGGGGAGGGCGGCAGCTTCCGACGGGAAGCGGCGGCCTGAGCGAGCTCTCCGCGGACCCGCATGACGCGCGCCCGGCGCCCCGCGATGATAGTCGACGCTCACCTCGACATCGCCTGGAACGCTGTCGCCCAGGGTCTGCCCTTCGATCGGCCCACGCCCGGCTTCGTAGTGAGCCGGCCGGCGTTGGCCGAAGCCGGGGTGGGACTGGTCTTCGCCACCCTCTTCTGCGCTCCGGCCCGAGCGGGCAAGCTGGCGGGGCGCTTCACCTACAGGACGCCCCGCGAAGCCAATCTCATGGCTCGAGCCCAGCTCGGCTGGTACGGCAGCGCCGGGCCGCCGCTGGTCCGGGATCGGACCGAGCTGGACCGGCACCGGCGGGGCTGGCGGCCCGGCAAACTGGCGGCAGTGCTGCTGATGGAAGGAGCCGATCCGATCCGGAAACCGGCGGAGGTCGGCTGGTGGCAGGAGCGGGGCGTCCGCATCATCGGCCCTGCGTGGTCGGGCACCCGTTACGCCGGCGGCACCGGTGAGCCGGGCGGGCTGACCGGCCGCGGAGTGAAACTGCTCCGCGCAATGGCCCGCCAACAGGTCATCCTGGACCTGAGCCACCTGGCCGATGAGGCTCTGCGGGATGCACTCCAGCTCTGGCAGGGGCCTCTGATCGCCTCCCACAGCAACGCCGGCGCCATCGTCCCTGGTGATCGGCAGCTGGCGGACAGCGTGGCGGCGGAGGTGGGGCGGAGGGGCGGCATGCTGGGCGTGAGCTTCTATCGCCGGCATCTGCGAGCTGACGAGCGCCCAGCTCGGTTGGAGGATGTGGTGCGCCATCTACGGCATCTGGCCAGGGCTGCCGGTGGACCTGAGCATGTCGGCTTGGGCAGCGATCTGGATGGCGGCTTCAAGGCCTCCGAGGCCGCAATCCGGCGCGAGGGCCAGTTGAGCCGCCTGGGCCAGCTCCTGCAGCGTCATTTCTCGGCGCGGCAGGTGGAGGGGATCATGGGAACGAACTGGCTCGAGTTTCTGGGCCGCAGCTTGCCCGCGGCAGCGCCGGAGGCCCGCGCGGCAAAGTAAGGAGAAGGAGAGGTCATGAACCAGGAACAACAGTTGGTCCACACCTTCCACGAGCGCTACGGCTTGCCTCGCCAGGAGGTGCCCACCTGGCCGGGCGACCAGGTCCTCCGGCAGCGCATCCTCATGCTCGAAGAGGAGCTGGCGGAGCTGCGCAATTCAGCCCAAAACCACGATCTGGCCGAGGTGGCCGATGCCCTGGCGGACCTGCTCCACGTCGCTTACGGCACCGCTGTCGCCTGCGGCATCGACCTGGAGCCCATCTTCGCCGAGATCCACCGAGCCAACATGACCAAGGACCGGCACGAGCGGAGGCCCGACGGCAAGCCGGCGAAAGGCCCCGCCTACGTGGCCCCTGACGTACAACCGCTGCTGGAGGAGCAGAGGCGGCTGGCGGCTGCAGCGTCTCGCTGAAGACCTGACGCGAGTGCGTTGAGTGCCGACATGAAGCGCGCTGAACCGCCGCTCGATCGCTCGGTTCACTAGCGCTGGTCGGGGGCGTCCTCCATGCCGCGGACCGGCCGGCGGCCCCGCTTGTCGCCCGTCAACTTCCGCGCCGCCCAGCGCACGGGGTCGAAGTACTCATCGGCCACTCGTTCCTTGAGCGGGATGATGGCGTTGTCGGTGATGTTGATGTGCTCAGGGCAGACCTCGTAGCAGCACTTGGTGATGTTGCACATGCCCAGCCCTGCCTTGTGCTTCAGCATCGGCCGCCGGTCCAGCGAGTCCTTCGGGTGCATCTCGAGAGTGGCCGTCCGGATCATGAAGCGCGGTCCGTAGTACTGATCCTTCTGCTCGTGGTTGCGCAGAACGTGGCAGACGTCCTGGCAGAGGAAGCACTCGATGCACTTGCGGAACTCGGTCAGGCGCTGCACGTCTTCCTGCTGCATGCGCCAGGGCTCGGGATCCTTCAGATCCTCCTCGCTGGGCGAAAACGGCGGGATCTGCTTGTTCACCTCGTAGTTCCAGGAGACGTCGGTGACAAGGTCCCGGATCACCGGGAAGGTGTGCATGGGAGTGACTGTGATGTCGCCCTGGAAGCTGTCCAGGCGGCTCTTGCACATGAGACGCGGAAAGCCGTTGATCTCCGCTGAGCAGGACCCGCACTTGGCAGCCTTGCAGTTCCAGCGCACCGCCAGATCGGCATCCACGTGGGCCTGGATCCAGAGCACGGCGTCCAGGATGACCATGCCTTCCTGGGCTGGCACCTCATAGCTGACGAGTTCACCGCCGGTGGGATCGCCCCGCCAGACCTTCAGCGTGACCGAGCGGCCGGTGGCCTCTGCCTCCCGCAGGTGCAGGGGGACGTCATCGACCGGTTCAGCGACCTCTGATCTGACAGCCACTAATCCTCCCGCGTGTAGTCGGTGTTCCACTTCGAGTTGATGACTTCCATCAACTCGTCGGGGATGGGTTCCTTGGCAATCGCGTCAAGCTTGAGCTCCCGCCCGTCCTTCTCGACCACGAAGTTGACCTTGCCCAGCTCCTCATCGGGCTCCGGGTAGTCGCTGCGCGTGTGGGCGCCCCGGCTCTCCCGGCGCTCGATCGCGCTCACGAACAGCGCTTCGGCGTTGTCCACCATGCTCTGGACGTCGAGCGAGGCATGCCAGCCGGGGTTGAAGTGGCGGCCGCCCCCAGAGGCGACGGCGACCCGCGCCGCGCGCTCCTGCAGCTCCTTCACCTTGCCCAACCCGACCCTCAGGCCTTTCTCCTCGCGGATGATGGGCGCATGGCGCGTGAGCGCGTCCTGCAGCTCCGCGTGCACCTGGTAGGGGTTCTCGCCATCCTCTCCGGTGAGAGGTCGGAGGGTGTAAGCGATGGCCTCGCTGAGCTGGCCACTCTCCCAGCTGACAGCCTTGTGGCCCGCCTGGGCGAAGGCAGCCGCCGCGTCGCCCGCCCGCTTGCCGAAGACCAGCAGGTCGGAGAGCGAGTTGCCGCCCAGCCGGTTGGCGCCGTGCAGTCCGCAGGCGACCTCGCCGGCGGCGAAGAGGCCCGCCAGGTTGGAAGCGCCGGTCGCAGGCTCGACCCGCACGCCCGACATGGCGTAGTGGATGGTGGGGGCGACCTCCATCGGCTCCTTCGTGATGTCAACATCGGCCAGCTCATGGAACTGCTCCCACATGGAGGGCAGCTTGGACTTGATGAAGTCGGCCGGCTTGTGGCTGATGTCGAGGAAGGCGCCGCCATGGGGCGTGCCCCGCCCTTCCAGGACCTCCTGGTTGATCGAGCGGGCGACCACGTCGCGCGTGGACAGCTCCATGCGCTCGGGATCGTACTTCTCCATGAAGCGCTCGCCCTGGCTGTTCCGCAGCAGGCCACCTTCGCCACGAACACCCTCGGTGACCAGGAGGCCGCGCACTCCTGGCGGCCAGATCATGCCGGTGGGATGGAACTGGACCATCTCGCAGTCCTGCAGGATCGCGCCGGCGTGATAGGCGAGGGCCGTGCCGTCACCCGTCGACTCCCAGCTGTTGGAGGTGACCCGGTAGATCTTGCCCAGGCCGCCGCTGGCCAGCAGCACCGCCCCGGCCCGGTAGACGACCAGACCGCCGTCCTGGCGGCGGTAGGCGAGTGCGCCGCAGACGCGGCCGTCACGGACCAGCAGGCGCGTGACGGTGACCTCCATGTGGACGTCGACGCCAGGTGAGTGGACCAGTTTGTCCTGCAGCGATCGGATGAGCTCCAGGCCCGTGCGATCACCGATGTGGGCGAGGCGGGGGTAGGTGTGACCGCCAAACGAGCGCTGATGGATCAGGCCCTTGGCGTTGCGGTCGAAGATGGCGCCCCAGCGCTCGAGCTCCTGAACCCGCTCCGGCGCTTCCTTGGCGTGAATCTCAGCCATGCGCCAGTTGTTCAGCAGCTTGCCGCCCTTCATGGTGTCGGAGAAGTGAGTCTTCCAGCTGTCAGGCTTGGCCACGTTCGCCAGGGCGGCGGCCATGCCGCCCTCGGCCATGACCGTGTGAGCCTTGCCCAGGAGAGACTTGCAGACGACCTGCACCCGGCAGCCGGCCTGGGCGGCGGCGATGGCGCCCCGCATGCCGGCGCCTCCGGCGCCGATCACGAGCACATCGGTGCTGACCTCGTCGTAGTTGACAGCGGGTTCGGCCATCTATCCCATCGCCTCAGAGCCAGGCGGCCCCGCCGAGCACGCCGTGCGCGCCGAGCCGGATGTAGATGTCGGTGAACCAGACTGTGAACATGCTCACCCAGGCCCACAGCGCGTGGTTCGCGTTGAGGACCGTCACTCCCTTCCAGAGCCGGAAGCGGGCCTTGTGGCAGCTGAAACAGTCGGTGCTGCCACCGACGAGATGCCGCCAGGCGTGGCAGCCGTAGGTGTAGCCGAGCAGGCAGGCGACGTTGACAAGCATGATCACGTTGCCGAGCCCGAAGTGGAAAGCGCCCTGGTAGGTGAAGGCGATCACTGCGTCGTAGATCAGGATCAGAGTCTGCAGGGCTGTCGCGTAGAACGCGAAGCGATGGAGGTTGTTGAAGACCCACAGCCGCGTCTCGCCGCGGTAGTCGCGCTTTTCGGGATCCGTCGCCGCGCAGGAGCGGGGGTGGAGCAGGAAGCTGCGGAAATATGCCTTGCGGTAGTAGTAGCAGGTCACGCGGAAAGTCAGCGGCGCCCAGGCGACCCACAGGGCCGGTGGGATGAGGAAGCCGGCCAGGCGGACGTTCACCTCGGGCGAGAAGAAGGGGCTCAGATAGGGGCCGAACCGGCCTGTCGTCTCGAATAGAACCACCAGGCCCGAGTAAATGATGAAGAGCGAGAACACCACGACGATAGAGGTTGGGTAGAGCCAGTCGGGAAGCCTGCTGTATGGATTCTGGATGCCGCCGCGGAAGCGCTTTGCACGCGTCCCCGCGGCCTGAGTGGCTGCCACGACTTCAAAAGTGTAAGTCGGCACCGCCGGCCGGCTTGGCGCGGCCTCAGCCACGGGTCAGGCGGTCGTCCGCCCCGTCGGTAGGATGAAGGCGCGAATGCCCCGTCTCGCCCCACTTCTTCTGGGCATGCTCATCCTCGTCACGTGCGCCTGTGCAGGCCTGGAGGCCGAACCTCCGGTCGCCGCGACCCCACCGTCGACGCCCTCGGCGGTGGCCGCCCAGAGCTGGCTCCAGGATCTGAGCTTCAACGGCGACGTCAAGGGCAAGCTGAACCAGATCAGCCCCAGCCAGGCCAACCTGCGCAGCGTCTGCACTGGTAGCCGAGGGACCGGCGCCGAGAGCTGGATCCTCACGCTCTACGGGCCGATCGGGCGCCGGGTCTACGGGTTCCAGGTCGGCATCCAGCCCTACCGGGGGCCCGCCGCCTACAACGGGGCCAAGGCGCAGGTCCAGCTCTTCCGGCCTGACAACACTCTCGCCTGGAGCTCGGGCGGCGACGATGAAGTCAGCTTCAGGCTGGATCCGAGCCAGGAGTCAGGTCAGATCAGCGCTTCTCTGACCAATCTCAGCAACAACCAAACCAAGGTGAAGGTGAGCGGCCGTTGGTCCTGCCGGACCTAGAGCCGGCTGAGCTTCAGCGGCCTGTCCACTCCGGCTTGCGCTTTTCGAGGAAGGCGCTCATGCCCTCCTGGGCGTCGCCGGTCATCGCGTTGTCGGCCATCACTCGACCCATGAGCTGGTAGGCGTCGCCCTGGCGCTCGTCGATCTGCCGGTAGAAAGCCTCCTTGCCGACCTGGAGGGTAAGTTGGCTGGAGGAGGCGATCTGCCGAGCCAGCTCCATCACTTCGTCTTCGAGCCTGTCGGCCGGCACCACGCGGTTGACCAAGCCCCAGTCCGCTGCTGTGTTGGCATCGATCGGACGGCCGGTCAGCAGCATCTCCAGCGCCCGCTTACGGCCGATGACACGGCTCACTGCCACCATGGGCGTCGAGCAGAAGAGCCCGATCTTGACACCAGGGGTGGCAAAGGTGGCAGTCTCGGCGGCGACGGCGAGATCGCAAGTAGCCACCAGCTGGCAGCCGGCGGCGGTCGCGGTGGCGTGGACGGCGGCGATGACCGGCTGGGGCACTCGCTGGATGGTCTGCATGAGCTCTGTGCAGGTGTCGAAGATCGCCTGCTCGTCGGCCAGGCTGCGGCCGATCATCTCGCGCAGGTCATGACCCGCGGAAAAGGCTGGGCCTTTGGCCCGGAGGATGATCACCCGCACTTCCGGCCGCCGGCTCTGCTCCTCGAGGAGGGCCGTGAGCTGTTGCATGAGGGCCGTCGAGAGGGCGTTGCGCCGCTCGGGATCGTTCAGTGTGAGGAGCACTGCCGGTAGTCGGTCCTCCAGCAACACGTGCTCCAGGATGGCGGCCACGGTTAGGTTATACCGCGTGGATGTCACCTACGACCATCAGTGCTTCGGCTGCGGCGCGAACAACCCGCAAGGGCTTCAGATGCGCTTCGAGCCGCTGAGTGGAGAGTCGGTCTGCGAGTACGTGGTTCCCCAGCGCTACCAGAGCTGGGAGGGCATGATCCACGGCGGCGTCGTAGCTCTGATGCTGGATGAGGCGGTGGGCTGGGCGGCTTGGCACGCTGACCGGCCGGGCGTTACGGGGAAGCTGGAGGTGCGCTACCGACAGGCGCTGAAGAGCGGCGAGCGCATCCGCGTTGTGGGGAGGATCGACCGAGCCCGGCGCAGCCTGAGCTACGCTAGCAGCTACATCGAGCGCGTGGCCGACGGGGCCCGGATCGCCGAGGCGACGGCTGTGCTCATGACGAAGGAAGCGGCAGTTCTTTAGGGTCGGCTGCCGCGGCGGTGGCGGCCACCGGCTGACGAACGGCTAGAATGGCGGTTCGCTTTTCCGTAGGCGGGGGCTAGCGCAGTCCGGCAGCGCGCACGGTTCGGGACCGTGAGGCCCCGGGTTCGAATCCCGGGCCCCCGACCACCCTGTCCCGAATATCAAGGGGCCGGGTCAGGCCACTCCGAGTCGACCGTCCCACTGCCCTGTGTACCAACGCATGTTGCAGCAGGCTCACGACGGACGGGAAGATCAGGCCCGCCCTGATTATTCCGGCATGAAGCTTCCACTGCTGCTGTTCATGGTGCTCTGGATAGCCATCGCCGTGGTGAACGTCGTTTTCCCCCGATCAGTGTGGCGTCTCAGGTCCTGGCAGTTCAAGGATCCTTCGGCTCAGCCGAGCGAACAATGGGTCCTTCTCCAGCGGATCACCAGCGTGATAATCGGCGTAGCCGGCATCGTGATTATGGCACCACGCGTGGTTCGCTAGACAAGGTCTTCTCCGGGCTGCTTGCCCTATCGTCTCCCACAATCCGCGCAAAGGCGTCGACGTAACTCGAATCGCCGCTTAGGCTCCGGAGCAACCAGTATTCGGCACCCCAGAAGAGGTACGCCTCGAGCTGAATCCCTGCCCGGCGCGCCCGCCGGAGGCAGCGGTTGTAGTTCTCGATCACACGCTCGGGCGGGCAGCTGTACATCGCGCGGTCGGCCGGGTTTGGTGGTGCGGTCACCGCCTCCCACGGTTCCGCCTGACCCTCCGTGACCATCCGGCGGCGTCCCCGATCTTCGCTGGAAGGGACAAAGCGCCTTCGCCACGGACTGCGGTCGCCATCGAGGTAGGCGGTCAAGTGGCCGAGCCCGACCAGCGCATGGCGCGGGTAGTAGTCGATGCCGACGATGTCGGCCAAGCGAGCCGCAAGGTCCAGGGAATCTCCCTGGTCCCGGGTCCGCCACCATTGCTGTGCCCTCACCGGTAGGGATGTCGGCAGGAAGCCGTTGAGCAGGACCGGACGGGTCGGGTCCGCCCGTCTGACTGCGCTGATCTCCCGCTCCACGAAGTCCACTGCCAGGCGCCAGGAGTGCTCCAGGCCGAGCGGGTCGACCGCCTCGTGCTCGACCTGCCAAGCAACTATCGACCCGCGGCCGCGGTATCGCTCCACCACGCGAGTCACGAAGGAGGTCGCCGCTGCGAGGAGCTCGCCATTGGCCGCGGGCCTAATGAGGGAGCCCTCGCGCAGCGGTGGTCGAAGATGGTGGAGAGGCGCGTAAAACTCCGGATAGCCGAAGTTCTTCAGAGCGCCGACGCAGACGATCACCTGTTTGCCGGCCGTCTCAGCCGCCTCGATCTGCCAGTCCAGGTCGGTGGGATCGAACGAGCCGGCGTCGGGTTCCAACCGGTCCCAATAGGCACCCAGCCTGACCAGGTGGAAGGGATAGGCGAGCAGCGTTCGCAACGACACTTGGGGATCCAGACCCGTGGCCTCAGCCTGCCGCGGTCGGAAGCTTATGCCCAGTTGCGTCAAGCCGCGCGGCTCGATGGGCACGCCGCGCCAGCGGACTGTCAGCGGCTCTTCGGACGGTCTGATCCGGACCTCCGACGCCAGCGGCACCGTCAGGGCGGCCAGGACCGAGGCCGCGATTGCTGTGCGCGTCCTCATCGGGAGCGTTCTCGGTGATTTAGCAGCGCGGCACCGGCAACCAGGAGAACCAGGAAGAGCGCTGTCATCACAGCTATGTCCAGCAGCGGGTTCTCGGCCACCGCCGTCCCGTAGCCGGGGTTGCCGGCGTAGAACGCCGCCCGCACGAGATTGACAGGATAGCGAAGCGGCATCGCCCACGAGACGGCGTCGAGCCACTGGGGCAGTCCCCTCAGCGGCGCGATCACTCCCGCGAAGAAGTACTGCGGCAGGATCAGAAACGGGAAAACCTGGAGGGCGGCGCGCTGATTGGGCAGGGCCGCCAGGGTGGCCAGACCGAAGGCGCCGCCGAGCAGGCAGCAGGCCACACAGGGCAGGACCAGGGCCGCCACTTGGACCGGCCCAAGGTGGACTCTGAACAGCAGCGCGAAGACCACCACGCCGAAGCCCTGGACGAGCGCCACAAGGGTTTCCCCGAGGACCTTGCCGGAGACGATGGTGACGCGCGAAATGGGAGCCACGAACAGCTCCTGCGAGAAGTCGGTCTCGCGATCCTCGATCAGCGACATCATGCCAGCTGCCGTGGATTGAAAGAGGGTGGCGGCGAGCACCCCTGTGAACAGCAACGTCACCGAATCGAGTCCGGTGGCGCGACCCACTGTCGGCTGGAGCGCAGTGCCGAGGCCGGCGATCAGAAGTATCGGGAAGGCCAGGCTCACTCCGAGCCGGACGCGGTCGCGCAGCAGCTTTGTCAGGTCGCGCTGAGCGACGGCCAGCAGGGCCGAGGCCTCCCCGCCCACGCCGCCGCCCGCCCCGGCCATCACCTATCAGTCGGAGCGAGAATTGAGGTCACAGACCGTGATCGTCCTTGTGATCTCGCGTTCCATCACGAAGGTGCCGATAGGTGGCATCCAGCCCCAAGCGGCTGCCGATCCAGGCCACTGGGCGCATAGCTGAGGCGACAAGTCGGGGCAGGATGGGAGCGCGCACCTCCCGCTCGAATTCTTTTAGGAAGAGGGCCAGCTTGACGGGTCCAGGAAGGGTACCCAGCTCGGCCGCGGTCTCGAGCAGCTCCTCCATGTGCAGCGCGGGCCGCGCCTCCACCAGGAGCCGGGCAGGGGCTGGTCCGGCGTTGGCAAAGGAGTGTGGCACACCGGGAAATACGGTGACCGTTTCGCCCACCGCCGCAATGACCGACCGCCGTCCGAGCCGGAAACGCACCCGACCGTCCAGTACTGTGAAGCGCTCCTCCTGCTCAGGGTGAAGATGCCCGGTCGGAACGCGCCCGCCAGGACTGAGATGAAGCTCGAACTCGACGAGTCGCCCGCCGGTCTCGGCCCCAGTCCGCAGGAGGACTATCCGCTCTCCGCTGGCTGGGTTCTGGATAGTCCTGCCGGTCCTCACCTGGCCTATTGTCCGCGGACCGCGGGGACGGTCGCTCCCGGCCAGTGCGCCTGCCCCGAGCTGCCGCCTAACCGCTATTGACAGGCACCTGCGGCGTGGATCGACGACCAACTGATGCACCGAGCGGGGTCTGTCACGGCGCCCGGCCGGCCTGGCGCTCTCGGTACTCCGCGTTCGTGAACATGACGAAGAGCGTGTGATCGACGTCACAGCGTTCGCCGCCTGAGCGGGCGCCCGCTGTCCCGGCAGTCATAGTCAGACCGTGGCCATGATGCAGCTGTCGGAGATGCGGCGCACCCGCGCTGGCGCAATCAAGCCGCTGTGACTGCGCCTTGATCGGCCGGCCGCCTCTCGCCGCAATGCTGAGGCTGCCATCCCTCTCCTGCCGGATCGCGTAGGCGCCCTCGTGCAGCCGCCGGTGATGAAAGCCGCAGAGCGAGACTAGGTTGCTGAGATCAGTGCGGCCGCCCTGGGCCCAGTGCTGCAGGTGATGAGCGTGCGTCCGCCGCACTGGCACCGGGCAGCCAGGAAAACAGCAGCCCTTGTCCCTCGCGTTGAGAGCTGTGCGCAGCCGCGGCGAGACAGTCCGCCGGGAGCGGCCGAGGTCGATCGGCAGTCCCTCGCGCTGCCAGAGCTCCATCACCTCGGCATCACAGGCCAGCCGCTCCACCACCGAGGGCGGCAGTGGCTGCCCATCCTCCAGCGTGCAGCGACCACCCTCCTGCTTGCCGCTCAGCAGCGAGGCATCGACGTGAACCACCACCCGAGTCCGACCAGGTGCTCCCTCCAGCTCGGCTGCCGCCACGCCGGTGGCATGCTCGCAGACAGCTACCAGCGCGTCAGCCCGCCGCGCCGCCCAGGGGTCCTCCGCTGGATCCGGCACCTGGGGCGCTTCCCGCCCCTCGGCCAGCGTCTCCCCGACCGCCTGAGCCGGCTGCTGCGACCGCTCCAGGGCGATCGACTCCAGCACCGAAGCCACCATTGCTCCCTCCTCCGGCGGCAAAAGCGCGACCAGGCGCAGCATCCCGTCCTCGCGGTAGCTGGTCCAGAGGCCGCGGTTGGCAAGCTGCGCTTCAGGGTTGCCGTCGCGAGCCTGACGGTAGAGGCGGCAGATCCTGCTCAGCTGGCCGGCTGTCAGCTCCCGGCCCAGCTCGACCCAGCCCTCCTCATCGGCGGCAGTGGCGACACTCGCCAGCGCTCTGGCCTTGTCCAGCGAGAGCTCACCGGTGCGGAAGGCGGCTCGGGTCAGCGGCAGAGCCCCCAGCGCAG
>NZ_JBPCPN010000041.1:0-28563 GCF_050999135.1 Candidatus Dormiibacter sp.
AGCGACGACGGATCCCTCTTGCGTGAGCTCGTCCTCGACCCGAGTCGCAGCTACCAGCCCTCGACCAGCCCTAAAGTGGTCGCCAATCAATTGAGACAGCGGTCCACTGTCTCCTGAGACATGACAAAGGTGCCGGCGCGGGGATTCGAACCCCGGACCATCGGCTTAAAAGGCCGCTGCTCTACCGCTGAGCTACACCGGCATGGGTCCGCCAGGCGCCAGCTTCAGCCTAGCGTCGGCGCGCTCCCCCGAGCGACAGGCTGATCGCCGTAGCCCCGAGGGGATTCGAACCCCTGATCTCTGCCTTGAGAGGGCAGCGTCCTAGTCCACTAGACGACGGGGCCGCGGCAATGAAAAGGCAGAATACCAATGCCCCAGCCTCGCCAGCTTGCAGCGCGGCCGCAGGCCCGGAACGAACGGAACGCCTCACGGTGCGACCGAGGTTGCCACCTTTCAGCTGCAAGCTATGGCGGCTCGAGGTCAGTCGGCGCCGTCCGGGAGCGGCCAGGCGCGGTCGAGGCGCCAAGTGACGTTCTCACCCACGCGCGCCACCGGCGGGCCCGGCTGGCGGACCTCGACCTCACCCCCCTCGGTGGCCAGACGGTAGTCGGTGTGAGCGCCTCGGTACCAGGCGCGGCGCACAGTGCCCGGAAGCTGACCGCCGAGCTGCGCCCATTCCGGGCGCACCAGCAAGTGCCCCCGGCTGCCGGTGAAGGCGCCGCCGACGGCGACGGGCACCCGACGGGATCCGATGGTCACCTCGGCGCAACCATGCGCAACCGCTTTCGCCTCCGCGATCAGCACGGAAGCCGGGCCTGTGAGCCGCGCCACTTCCCCATCCGCGGGTCGCGCGTACACCTCGGCCGGCGGCCCGGCCTGGACTATGCGGCCGGCCCGCAGCACCGCCAGCCGGTCGGCCATGGACATCGCCTCTTCGACGTCGTGAGTGGCGTGAAGAACCGCCGCCCCGGAAGCGGCCCGGATCTCCGCCAGGACGTCGAGCAGCCGACGCCGGTGCGCGGCGTCGAGGTGCGCTGTCGGCTCGTCCAGAAGATGGACGGCGGCGCCCCGGGCAAAGGCGCGGGCGACCGCAACCCGCTGCTGCTCCCCGCCAGACAGCTCCGCCGGCCGCCGCTCGGAGAGCGGGCCTATGCCCAGCTTGTCGAGCAGGTCGAGGGCCTCGGCGCGCGCCCTGGCCCGATCGACTCCCTGCCGGCGCAGTGGGTAGGCCACAGTCTCCCCCGCTGTCATGTGCGGCCAGAGGGCTGTGCCCTGGAAGACCACCCCGAGCGCACGGCGTTCCGGCGCCACCGTCCGCCGCGGGCTGGAGACCATTCGTCCCTGCAGCCACACCTCCCCGGCCTTCGGCCGCAGGAAACCGGCGATGGTGCTGAGCAGCGTGCTCTTGCCCGAGCCGGAGACGCCGAGCAGGCCCACCACCTCGCCCGGGGAGACCTCGAGGTCGATCCCCCGAAGCACCTCCGTCCTCCCCCGCTCCACGGTCAACGTCAGGCACTGGACCGCGCTCACAGCCCACTCCGGGCGGGCCTCAGTCCGAGCAGGGCTGCCGCCGGCAGCGCCAGCAGCAGGGTCAGGATCACTGCCAGAGCCGAGGTGACAGTTGGGTCGCCGAGCTGCTGAAGGTTGAGCACCACCACTGCCAGCGTCTCACTCCCAGGACCGTAGAGGAGGCTTGACATGGTCACCTCATGGATTGCGGTGACGAAGACGAGCAGCCAGGCAGCCGCCAGCACCGGCTGGAAGAGCGGCGTCACGACGCTGATCAGCATGTCGATGGGACCCGCCCCGCTGGCGCGCGCGGCGCGGAAGACGTCCGCCGGCAAACGGTCGGCAGCGCCCGCCAGCGGCCGGTGGCCCAGCGCCCAGAACTTGGCCAGGTAAGCGATGAGGATCAGTGCCAGCGTGTCCCGCAGCCACTCTCCGTACACAAGCAGGACCGCCACCGCCAGGGCGGAGCCGGCGATCGCGAAGCTGGCAGTGACCGCCGCGCCCACCGCACGGGCGGCGCGACCGCCCATCACTACCACTACGGCGCCCATTGCCACAGTCAGGCTGGCTGCCAGCGCCGCCAGGAGCAGGCTGTTGACGAGGGCTCGGAGCGCATTTCCCTGGAGGGCCGCTGCAAAGTTGGCAAGCGTCCAGTTGGCAGGCGTTGGAGGCAGTCCCGCGGCCCTGGTCAGCGCCTCCAGCACCAGAGCCAGCAGCGGCAGCCCGACCAGCAGCAGCAGTGCGAAGGCCACCGGCAGGAGTGCCCAGGCGCTGCTCGCACCGCTTCCCGGCTCGGCCGGACCACCCGGCCGGTCACGGCCGCGGCCGAGGGAAGCGTCAGCAGCCGTCGCCGCCAGGAGAGCCAGGACGAGCAGCACGCAGGCCGCCACCAGCACCCGCGCGAAGGCTGCCTCGTCGGTTGCGAAGTTCAGGTCCCGGTAGATCCGGGTGGCGAGTGTGGAGAAGCCCGCCGGCGAGCCGAGCACCTGCGGCACGCCGAACGCACTGGCAGCAGTGGCGAAGCTGAGCACCGCGGCCGCCACCAGTGCGGGCCGCAACAGCGGGAGTGTGATCCCGGCCGCCGCCCGCAGCGGTCCGGCGCCGCTGGCTCGAGCCGCCCGCTCCCGGTCTGGCTCCGCAGCCGCCGCCAGCCCCCCGGCGATGATCAGGTAGGAGAGGGGTATCGCGCCCACCGCCATGACCAGCACGATCCCTGCCGGGCCCTCAAGGCCTGGCAGCGTCAGGCCCAGCAGCTGGTCGGTCAGGCCGGCGCGGCCGTAGGCGCGCTGCCAGGCGATGGCAGCCACATAGTTGGGCACCAGCAGCGGCGCGATGATGGCGACTCGCAGCCAGCGCCGGCCCGGGGGCCGCCGCCGTTCGGTCAGCAAGGCTGCCGCCGTGCCGGCGGCGACAGCGAGAACCGTGACTGCCAACGCTGTCCAGCCGGTGTTGATGAGAGCTGCCAGGTCGGGCCCGTCGAACGCGGCAGCCAGGCCCACCGTCCCGCCGGCGGCGGCGGCGCTGACCAAGCGCAGCAGCGGGAGGACCACCAGCAGGCCCAGCAGCACGAGGGCGCCTGCTGCGCAGAGGCGCCTCCCCATCAGCCTGGGAAGACACCTCGGTAGGCGGCTATCAACTCGGACTGCCGCCGAGCTATGGCCGTCCAGTCAGGGCTGACCTGGGCGCCCAGCGGCGCGGGGCCCTTGACGTCGGCACGCACGGGCTGCCAACCCGAGCCTGCGATCAGCTGCTGGCCCTGCCGGCTGATGACGAAGTCGACGAAGGCGCGCGCGGCTGTGGCGTCTGCCGCAGTACGGAAGATGGAGATCGGGCTGTAGAAGGTGATAGCGCCCTCCACCGGCCAGGCAAGCTTCAAGGGCGAGCCCTTGGCGATGGCGGTGCGGATGTCGTTGTCGAGTCCCATCCCGGCCTTGTAGCGTGCCTCGGCGACGCCGGTGGTCACATCGCCCATCGCTCTCAGTTGGACTGCTCCGTTGTTTTTCAGCGACCTGTAGTAGTCGATGCCGAACCCCGGTGCCTGGGATAGGTAGCCGAGCGCCGCCAGCGCCCCGCCGGCGAAGCCTGGGTCGGGTAGCGCGACTGCGTTCTTGAACTCGGGCGAGGCGAGATCGTGCCAACCGGACGGCGCCGTCTGGTTCGACCGGTAGACGATGACCACGTTCAGCAGGCGTGTGCCCCAGAGGGTGCCGGTGTGGTAGGCGGCCGGGACTGCCCCAGCATCCTTCGGCTTGTAATCGGCGAAGAGACTCTGCTGGTCGTACTGGAAGCTTGAGAGAGGATCGGTGCCCCAGAGGATGTCCGCCTTCACCTGACCGGCGCGTCGATCGGCGGCGATCCGGGCGTTGATCTCGCCGGTGGGGGCGCGGAAGACCTGGACCTTGCTCCCAGGGTGCGCGGCCTGGAAGCCGGAAACCACGGGGTCGACGGTGGTCTGCACGACCGAGGTGTAGATCCGCACAGTCCCCGGCGCGGCGCTAGTAGCGGGCGCCGTCGCCAGGCCGCCGCACCCGACGCCGAGCGCCAGAAGAAGGCAGAGTGATGCCCACCGCGAGAGCCAGGCCACGGCAGCTAGAACTCGCGCTTGACGCTGCCGAGGGTCATCGGGCCAGGGTGCCGAACGCGCTCGTTGGTCACCTCCAGCTGGTGCCCTGTATAGCGCTTCAGGTTGGCCAGCTGACGCGGCGTCAACCTGTCGCAAAGCCAGTGCCAATGAAGGCTCACCCAGTCGCCGGGCGTCAGGTCATCGCCGCCCACAAAGCCGGTGCCGTCGATGGCCCGCGTCACTGTCTCCAGCTCGGGCGGCCCGAGGCCGAGGCGAGTCCCATCCCAGGTCAGCCGCTGGTATTCGACCACCACCTGGTCACCCTCGACCGCCCTCACCTGCCCCCAGCGGATCCGGCAGCGGTCGAGCACCTCCAGAGAGGTCGAGTTGCGATCGCCACCGCGCTCGCCCCGCAGCCGGCCCACCCACGGGTAGACACCGAAAACGTGGAAGCTGTGGTGCGGCACGGCGCCCGCCGGCAGCGCCTCCGTCAGATAGCTCCAGGAGCGGTCCGCCCGGTGGCGGAATCGATCCCAAAGGGAGTTCGCGAAGAGCGTCCGATCCACTCGATCGAGCAGCTCGTTGCCCACCCAGTAGGCCTCGACGACGCGGCGGTCGAACGGGTCCTTGATACCTGTGGCTTGGGCGATCAGCTGCATGTACGGGAAGGCGCCCTCGAAACCGCGCAGGTGCTGCTCCAGGCCGCCGTCGACCACGCCCTCGGCTCCGTAGTGCAGGAGCGAGCGGTGGTCGGGCGGCCCGCAGTAGCCAAGCTCGTTCGGGGGGTAGGAGTAGCGCGCCCAGAGCAGGGCTCCGGGCAGGGCGGGGCTTCGCAGCTGGGCACTCATATCTTCCCCTTACGACTGCGGTGATAGAAAAGCCCTGTGTCCAGGGCGCCGACGTTGTCGCCGGCAACCAACAGCAGCACAGAACGGCAAGATACACCGCCGGCGCTGGGAGCGCTGGTTCTCATAACGAAGTGGGCGGCGCTGGTATCGAACCAGCGACCTCTTGCGTGTGAAGCAAGCGCTCTCCCACTGAGCTAGCCGCCCGAGCGCCCGATTCTAGCCCGACGGACAGTCTGGCCCACCCCTTTCACGGGGCCGCCACGGGGCAGGCTTGACTTTACGCAACCCCATTCCAATAGTTATGTACGGAGTAAATGAGGCGGCTTCCTCGCTCAGGAGGGACCGTCGCCCTTCGTCGGCGCGCTCTCGCCCCGCGCTCTGCGGGAAGATGGCGAGGGGAAAGAACGCCAGCTCGCTTGCTGCGAATCCGGCGAGACGGCAACAACTTCTCAAAGAAGGGGGAACGGTTATATGAGTAGGATTCGGTTCCGGGCGCTGGCCCTGGTCGGGATTGGGGCCTTTGTCGCCTTCGCCTGCGGGGGTGGCGGCGGCAGTACGGGGCAGGATCTGGCCACCGATCAGACGCTCCACACGACCATCAAGGATGACATCGGGACGCTTGATCCCGGCCACGTCTCCTCGGGCGTGGACATCTCGTTCACGCAGCAGATCTTCAGCGGGCTCTACAAGTTCGATCAGAACCTGAAGGTCCAGCCGGACATCGCCTCCGGCATGCCCGACGTGTCTTCGGACGGCAAGACCTACACCTTCCATCTGCGCAAGGGAGCCAAGTTCTGGAACGGTGATCCCATCACCTCCAAGGACTTCCTCTACAGCTGGAACCGAGCCGCCTACCTGGCTGACGCCTACAGCACAGTCTTCCAGCCGGTAGTCGGGTATTCCGCGGTGGCTCCCGACGATCCCAAGGCGCCCAAGGCCAAGACAATGGACGGCCTGACTGCTCCTGACGACTACACCATCAAGGCCCAGCTCACCGATCCAGCAGGCTACTGGCTGACGGAGCTGGCGCTCTGGACCGCCAACGTGGTCGATCAGAAAGTCATCGGCGACTACACCGACCAGAACAACCAGGCCAACAACATCTGGTGGACCAAGCCGGAGACGGCAGTTGGCTCCGGTCCTTTCAAGATGACCCAGCGCACTGCCAAGCAGTCCATGGAGTTCAAGCCAGTGGATGGCTGGTGGGGCGGCTCGCCCGGCTCTCTGACCGACGTGAAGGTCGAGATAGGGGTCGACGAAGTCTCCGCCGTCAAGAAGTTCGAGTCTGGTGGCTACGACATCTACGGCTTCGCCAACCAGTCGCCCTCGGTGGACGACATCCTGCGCTACAAGGGCGATCCCACCAAGAAGAAGCTGCTCCACATCTATCCGTCCGCTCGTAGCAGCTGGCTTGGCTTCAACTTCCAGCAGGGCCCCTTCAAGGGCATTGCTGAGGGCCACGATGGCCGCCAGGCTTTC
Source organism: Candidatus Dormiibacter sp. (assembly GCF_050999135.1). Classification (NCBI taxonomy): domain Bacteria; kingdom Bacillati; phylum Candidatus Dormiibacterota; class Candidatus Dormibacteria; order Candidatus Dormibacterales; family Candidatus Dormibacteraceae; genus Candidatus Dormiibacter; species Candidatus Dormiibacter sp. The sequence continues at coordinate 6,400 of NZ_JBPCPN010000041.1, forward strand.
GCCAACGCCATCGACCGCTCGCAGATCGTCGACATCGGCTGCGGCAAGGGTGCCACCTGCACTGCTGCCAACGGCGGCCTCATCGCCAAGGGGCTGAAGGCCTATCTTGGCGACAACACCGACCCGCTGGCCAAGTTTGACCCCTCCGCGGCCAAGGCCGAGTACCAGAAGTGGGACCCGAACGGCGCCAAGGTGCAAGGCTTGAAGCTCAGCTACAACACGAACGCAGTCAACGACACCCTCTACGGCAACGTGCAGTCACAGATCAGGGCCAACCTGGGCGTTTCCTTCGCCATGGACCCCTCGGACTTCCCGAGCCTGATCAAGAAGCGCAATGCCAAGCAGGCGCTCATGTTCCGCGACTCCTGGGGTGCCGACTACGACCACCCGCAGGACTGGTTCGACAATCTCTTCGTCTGCGCTCAGGCGAAGCCGGGCGGCCAGAACAGCGCCGGCTACTGCAATCCGCAGGTTGACCAGTTGGTTCAGAAGGCCGACACTCAGCCGATCGACCAGGCCATTCCGGCATACAAGCAGGCCCAGCAGCAGATGATCAAGGACGCGTTTGACGCTCCCTTGACCTACGGCACCCAGACCTACTTGAGCCAGACCTATGTCACCGGCAGCGGTTACAACTCCCTCTACGACTACTCCTGGACTGGGTATAAGATCCTGAAGCACTAGCCGCCGGCCCAACAACGCGATTGAACAAGGGGGCTTGCCTGCCGGCAAGCCCCCTTACCCCTATCCCATAGAGAGAGGTCAAAAAAAGAGCTCAGATGACGCGGGGAACCCTGCTCTACATAGGCCAGCGGACGCTGCTCATTGTCCTCACTGCCTTCATCGTCTCCTCCATCGTTTTCATAGGCGTTCATCAGCTGCCGGGCAACGCCTTCGTCGGCGAGCGGCGCACGAGTGCAGCGGCACAGCAGGCGCTGCTCAACTATTACGGGCTGGACAAGCCCTGGCCGCAGCAGTACGGCACCTGGGTCACCGGCGTAATCACTCGAGGCGACCTCGGCGAGTCCCTGAAGCAGCGAGGCCAGAAGATCACCCCTCTGCTATTGCGTGAGGTCCGCGTCAGCGTCACCCTGGGGCTTTTCGCCATGGCGTTCTGCATCATCTTCGGCATGGGCCTCGGCATCCTGGCAGCGGTGAAACAGAACACCTGGATCGACTATCTGGCCTCGTTCCTGGCCACCGTCGGCTACAGCATGCCCAACTTCGTCACAGCGTTCCTGCTCATCCTGCTCACCGTGACCGGCTTTTATGCGTGGAGCGGGGGCGCCTTCTATGAGGACATCGGCTGGGGCAAGCTGGAGCAGATCCCGGTGCCGGCGATCGCGCTCGGTCTGCTGCCCATGACGCTGATCACCCGCCTCACGCGGGCCAGCATGCTGGAGGTGATCAGGCAGGACTACGTGAGGACCGCCTGGGCCAAAGGACTGCGCTCGCGGGTGGTTATCATCCGCCACGCCCTGCGCAACGCCTTGATCCCCGTCATCACAGTGCTCGGGCCCATCACCACAGGCGTGATCACCGGCTCGGTCGTGATCGAGTACCTCTTCGGCATCCCAGGTCTGGGCAAGGAGTTCGTCTCCAGCATCTTCCAGCGGGACTACAACATAGTCATCGCAGTCTTCACTTTCTATGCGGTCCTGGTCGGATTGGCCAACCTGGCGGTCGACCTCGTCTACCCCATTCTGGATCCGAGGATCAGGTACTGATGGCCACCGCCCCTTCCGACTACGTCTTTCAGGACGAGTTCACCGCCGACTCCACCTATGAGACCGGCGAGGCCGTATCGCTTTGGAAGGACGCCTGGCGCAGGTTGACGAGCAACTACTTCGCGCTCTTTGGCCTGGCGGTCATCGTGCTGCTGCTCCTGGTAGCCATCGTGAGCCAGTTCTGGACCCCCTATCCGACCTGGAAGCAGGGGATCGGTCCCACCTACGGCGGACCCTCCGCCGCTCACCCCTTCGGGCTGGATCAGGTCGGCCGGGACATCCTGAGCCGGCTCATGGGCGGCGCGGCCATCGCGCTGGCGGTCGGCCTGGGCACTGCCTTGCTGAGCTCGATCATCGGCATCGCCCTGGGCCTTCTGGCAGGCTTCTACAGGGGCTGGGTCGACACTGTCATCTCTCTGCTCATCAACGTGTGGTACGGCATCCCCGACCTCCTGGTGGTGATGCTCTTCGTGGTCATCATCAACAGCCGGGAGTTGAAGTGGATCATCGTGGCCATCTCCATCACCGCCTGGCTCAACATGGCCCGGCTGGTTCGCGGCCAGACCCTTGCCCTCCGGGAGAGAGAGTTCGTGGAAGCGGCCCGCTCCATCGGCACTCGAGACGTGGGACTCTTGACCCGCCACATCCTGCCCAACGCCCTCGGCCCGATCATCGTCCAGGCCACGTACCTCATCCCAGCGGCGATCCTTTTCGAGGCTTTCCTGAGCTTTCTTGGGCTCGGGGCACCCCCGCCCGAACCGTCCTGGGGCGCCATGTGCGCTGAGGGCTACAAGTCACTCCAGCTGGCCGCTCATGTCACACTGGTCCCCGCGTTTGCGCTCGCCATCACCCTGATCGCCCTCAACGCCTTCGGTGACGGGCTCCGGGACGCGCTTGATCCCCGAATGCGAAGATAGATTTGGCACCCCTGCTTCAGGTCGAGGACCTCAAGACCTACTTCCATCTCCGTGACGGGGTGGTCAAGGCTGTCGACGGCATCACCTTCCACGTCGACAAGGGTGAAACCGTCGGCATAGTCGGTGAGTCGGGGAGCGGCAAGTCGATCACCTCGCTCTCGATCATGCGGCTGGTGCCCGAGCCGGGCCGCATAGTGCACGGCCGGATCCTGTTCGGCGCCGACGGCCAGCCCAAGGACGTCGTCAAGATGACCGACGAGGAGATCCGCGACTTTCGCGGCAGCGACGTGTCAATGATCTTCCAGGACCCGATGACCTCGCTGAACCCGGTGTTGAAGGTCGGCTTCCAGGTCAGGGAGGCAATGTCCGCCCACGACCGCTTCAGCGACGAGCAGTCCAAGGCACGCGTCGTACCGCTGCTCAAGAAGGTCCGCATCCCGGGCGCTGCCGATCGAACCAAAGCCTACCCTCATCAGTTCAGCGGCGGCATGCGCCAGCGCGTGATGATCGCCATGGGCCTCTCCAACGAACCGAGCCTACTGATTGCCGACGAGCCCACCACCGCTCTGGACGTCACCGTCCAGGCTCAGATCCTCGAGCTGCTTCGCGACCTGAACCGGGAGATGGGCACAGCCATCATCCTCATCACTCACAACTTGGCGGTGGTAGCCAGCCTCTGCACCCGGGTCGTGGTGATGTACGCGGGTCGCATAGTCGAGGAGGGATACACCCGGGATATCTTCAAGAACCCGCAGCACCCCTACACCTGGTCTCTGCTGCGCTCGATGCCACGGCTCGACGCTGCCCGACACTCCAAGCTGCTGACCATTTCGGGCCTGCCACCTGACATGTCGAACCCGCCGCCCGGCTGCAAGTTCCACCCCCGCTGCCGTTTCCGCGTCGATCGCTGCCTGGAGGAGGAGCCGCCTCTGGGCGAGGTCGGCCCCAACCAGTACGCACGCTGCTGGGTGCTGATGCAGAATGCTCTGGTGACGCAGCCGGAGAAGGCGGCCGCGGCTGAGGTGCCGATTCCGCCGCTCAGCGCGGAGCCTGCACAGATCGACCAGCGGCCCGACCCCGACCGGCCGGGAGCTGTGAAGGCATGACGCTCGAAGCCTCACCGGAGGTCGAAAGCCGGGTCGTCGACAAGCAGCTGGCACTGGTCAGCGTGGAGGACGTGACCAAGCACTTTCCGATCGGCGCCGGGCTCCTCGGTGGCGGCAGCGCCGTTCGCGCGGTGGATGGCGTCAGCTTCGAGGTGCGGGCCGGGGAAACGCTGGGCCTGGTCGGCGAGTCAGGCTGCGGCAAGTCCACTTTGGGGCGCGTGATCGCACAGCTGCATCCGGCGACGAGCGGCAAGGTGATCTTCCAAGGTCAGGATCTGGTGCCCATGAGGGGCGAGAAGCTCCGGCGCATGCGCCAGGAGCTGCAGATGATCTTCCAGGATCCCTACGCCTCGCTCAACCCCCGCATGACTGTGGGCGAGATCATCGGCGAACCGCTCAAGAACTTCGGGCTGGCCCGGGGCAAGGAACGCTCGAACCGCGTCCATGAAGTCATGCGCACCTGCGGCCTCAACCCCAACTTCCTGAACCGCTATCCGCACGAATTCTCCGGCGGCCAGCGGCAGCGCATAGGCATCGCCCGAGCGCTGGTGTTGAATCCGACCTTCATAGTTGCCGATGAGCCCATCTCAGCGCTCGATGTCTCCATCCAGGCGCAGATCGTCAACCTGATGGAGGACCTGCAGAATCGCTTCAAGCTGACCTACCTCTTCATCGCCCACGACCTTTCCGTGGTGCGCCATCTGAGCGATCGCGTGGCGGTCATGTACCTGGGCAAGATCATGGAGATCGCCGACTCCCACTCGATCTACGAGAACCCGCTGCATCCTTACACCAAGGCTCTGCTGAGCTCGATCCCGATTCCAGATCCTGACCTCGAGGCCAAGCGCCAGCCGATCCTGTTGCAGGGGGAGATCCCCTCCCCTGTCAACCCGCCCTCGGGTTGCCGCTTCCACACGCGCTGTCCGATCGCCCAGTTTCCCATCTGCTCCGAGCAGGTGCCACCCTTGGAGAGCAAGGTGGACGGCCACCTCGCCGCCTGCCACTTCGCGGGCCAGCTCTAGCCGGCTATTTGCCTGTCAGCGGGGAGACTTGGGCGCCTCCCGCGTTGGAAACCTCTGCCCGAACCATCACTTTCAGGCACGATTAAGCCGCGCCGACGTAGCTCAGCCCGGCAGAGCAATCGCCTTGTAAGCGATAGGTCGAGGGTTCGAATCCCTCCGTCGGCTCCAAATTCCGGGGGCACGGCTGGGGTCCGCGCACCCGTCCGCTCGAACACCGAGAGTTCACAGTCAAATATCATCTGGGCAGCGGTAGCCATGAGCAACCGCAATTGTTCGTGTTGCCCAATTGCTCCTCAGAGGTGACCATGCTTCAAGCAAATGCGGTGAACCACGACCGGATGGTGAAGACCTTCATGGACTTGGTGGTGATCGACAGCCCCTCAGGACAGGAGGAGGCGATCGGCCGCGAGCTTTCGAAGCGACTCCGGGATCTGGGCTGAGAAGTTCGTCAGGACAAGGCCGGAAATCTGGTTGCCGAGCTGCCTGGCGAGGGCAAGGAGGCCATCCTCCTGAGCACGCACATGGACACGGTGGGCACCGACACCGGGATCAAGCCGGTCCTTCGTGACGGCGTCGTGTACTCCGACGGCACCACAATCCTGGGGGCTGACGACAAGTCGGGAATCGCAATAGTGCTGGAGATCCTCCAACAGTTGCGGGAGCATCCGGAGTGGCGGCATCCCCCGCTGGAGATCGTCATGACAGTGAGCGAGGAGCAGGGACTCCGCGGCTCGCGGCAGATGGATCTAAGCCGGCTCCGCGCCACCTGGGGAGTCGTCCTCGACACCACAGGGCCGATTGGCACCTTCACCTATGCAGCGCCTTTCTCCCGCTATTTCACATTCACCATCACCGGTCGAGCCGCCCACGCGCGGGTCGAGCCGGAGAGGGGCGTCAGCGCGATTCGCGTGGCCGCCGAGGCGATCGCTGAGATGCCGCTCGGTCGTCTTGACGAGGAGACGGTCGCCAACGTGGGAACTGTCGAGGGCGGCGTCGCTCGCAACATAGTTGCCGATCATGCTGTGCTCAAGGCGATGACCCGCAGCCATGACCATGCCAAGCTCGAGGCGCAGACGGCAACCATGGTGAAGAGCCTGGAGGCGGCTGCCGCTCGCCACGGCGCCACAGTCGAAGTGGAGATCGAGGATGTCTACAAGGGCTACACGATTTCGCCCGATCAGCGGCCCTACCAAGAGGTCGCGCGAGCGGCCGGGCGGCTGGGCCTGCCAGGCAAGCCCAAGAAGTCGGGTGGGGGAACTGATGCCAACCTGTTCAACCATGCGGGCGTCCAGTGTGTCCCAGTGTCCACTGGCATGGCCGCCGAGCACACCAAGGACGAGCACATCGCCATAGCGGACATGGTCGACGCGGCTCGGCTCGTCTTGGCGCTGGTCGTGCGAGACGAGTCGGCTGGCCCCGAGCCGGCGCCTGTCGCCGGCTCCAAGGGCGGAAGCTGAAGCGATGCTGACCATCGACATCCTGCTCCAGGGCCTCGTGGTGCTCGGCGCCATCTTCGTGGGCGTGCGCACCGGTGGCCTGGGGCTCGGCCTCTGGGGCGTAGTCGGCGTTGGCGTACTGGTCTTTGTGTTCCGGCTGCCGCCGGGGAACCAGCCGATCGACGCGATGCTGATCATCCTTGCGGTGATCACTGCCTCCGCCGCCATGCAGGCGGCAGGTGGCATCGACTACCTGGTTTCTGTGGCAGCCCGGCTGATCCAGCGCAACCCCGGCAGAATCACCATCATCGCGCCTCTGGTGGCCTTTCTCTTCACCATCGCGGCCGGGACCGGCAACATCTACTTTGCGCTCATCCCCATCATCTAGGAGGTCGCTTACGAGAACAAGATTCGGCCCGAGCGGCCGCTGGCGGTGGCCAGCGTCGCCTCTCAGATGGGCATCGTCGCCAGCCCTGTCTCGGCCGCGATGGCGGCCATGCTAACCCTGGTCGAACCCAAGGGCTTCAGCCTCGTTCCGATCCTCGTGATAGTGCTGCCAGCCAGCCTGATCGCGATCCTGGTTGCCTCACTCGTTCAGATGCGAATCGGCAGGCCGCTGGAGGCCGACCCGGAGTACCAGCGGCGGCTCGCGGCTGGCGAGATCGAACCTCCCGTCATCGAGCCAGTCACGGAGCCCCCGACAGGCGGCTCCCAACTCACTTCGCCGGCGACTGGTGCCTCCCCCGCGCCGGAGGCGGCAGCGACCGCTGCTGCTCCCCAGCCGGGCAGGAAGCTGATTGCCGACCTGCCTCGGGAGGCCAAGCTCAGCGCGCTGTTCTTCCTGGTGGGCGTCACGATCATCGTGCTCATGGGGATCTTCCCGGAGATCCGACCGGCGTTTCCTGACAGCAAGGGAAAGTCGGTGCCGCTGGGCATGACGACAGTCATCCAGCTCATCATGTTCGCTGTCGCCACAGCCATAGTGATCTTCGCCAAGGCCAAGCCGGCTCAGATCGTGAAGATGCCTCTCCTAATCGCGGGGGTGACCTCCCTCATCGCGCTGTTCGGTCTGGCCTGGCTGGCCGACACCTTCATCGCCGCCAACACCGGCGCCATCGTCTCCCTGCTCGGCAACCTGGTGGACAGGGCTCCGATCGCGTTTGCGCTTGCCCTCTTTGCGGTGGCGGCGTTGACCACCAGTCAGTCCGGGGCGACACGGGCCATAGTCCCCATCGGAATCGCCCTCGGGCTCCCGGCGCAGTTCCTGGTGGCCATGTGGCCGGCGGTCATCGGTATCTACTTCTTCCCGGCCAATGGCTCGCAGATCGCCGCCATCGGTATCGATCAAACCGGCACCACAAGGATCGGCAAGTACGTGGTGAACCATTCGTTTCAGCTGCCGACCCTCATCTGTTGGGTGGTGGCAGTGCTGGTCGGCCTCCTCATCGCCGGCGTGCTCCACGGGTTCTAAGGCTCGGCCGTCGCCAGACAAGCGACCAGCCACTGGGCTGGGCACCTGCCGGCGCTGCTAACCTCGTTTGACATGGACCAGGAGCAGTGTCGGCGCCTCGACGCCGCCGACCCGCTGGCCGGCTGTCGGGCCGCATTCGAGCTGCCGCCCGGGGTCATCTACCTCGACGGCAACTCGCTGGGTCCGCTGAGCAAGAGCGCCCGGCGGCGCCTCGACTTGGCGTTGGGGCAGGAATGGGGCCAGGGCTTGATACTTGGCTGGACGGAGAGCGGCTGGCTGGAAGCTCCCCAGCGGGTGGGCGACCGGATCGGAAGCCTGATCGGAGCGGCGCCCGGCCAGGTGGTGGTGAGCGACAACACCACAGTCAACCTCTACAAGCTGGCCTCACCTGCACTGACACTCCGGCCCGACCGGAGCGAAGTCCTGATCCAGGACGACGACTTCCCCACCGATCGCTTCGTGGCCGCCGGCCTCGCCGCGGCCGCCGGGGGTCGCGTGCAGGTCCGGCATTTCAAGCCTGACGACATGGCCGGTTCGCTGGATGCCGGCACCGCCCTTGTGATCTTGAGCCAGGTCGACTACCGCACGGGACGCCTGCACGACATGCCGGGGATCACTCGGACGATCCACGATGCGGGGGCGCTGGTGCTGTGGGACCTGTCGCACAGCGCGGGCGCCGTGCCAGTCGCGCTGGACAGCTCTGACGTGGACCTTGCCGCCGGCTGTACCTACAAGTTCTTGAACGGGGGCCCCGGCTCCCCCGCCTACTGCTACGTGGCCCAGCGGCTCCAGTCCCAGGTCCGCTCCCCGATCTGGAGCTGGTTGGGTCATGCCGAGCCATTCGCCTTCGGCCCCAGCTATGAACCCGGTCTGGGCCCGAAGACCTTCATCACCGGCACGCCCGGCATCCTCGGCCTGGCGGCGCTGGAGGGGGCGCTCGAAGCCTGGCGCGGTGTCGACCTTGCTCTGCTCCGCCAGAAGTCGCTGGACCTGGCGGACACGTTCATCGCACTGGTCAAAGCACGGTGCGCCGGCGCTGGGCTGGACCTGCTCACCCCGCGAGAGCGAGATCGCCGCGGCTCCCAGGTGTCCTGGCGGCATCCTCGGGCGCAGCAGATCATCGCGGAGCTCATCCGGCGCGGAGTGATCGGCGATTTCCGTCCACCCGATATCTGCCGCTTCGGCCTGACGCCGCTCTACTTGGGCTTCGAGGACGTCTGGCACGCCGTCGATCAGCTGCGGACGGTCCTGGAGAGCTTCGCCGCCGGCGAGCCCACCACTGCAGTGGTCCCGGCCACTCCCTGAACTCGGCTCTGAACCGGCAAGCGCAGAGGAAGGATTGAGCCGCCACCCGAGGGCTGGCCAAGGAACGCTCCCGCAGGATCTGATCGCAGTCGACCGTCTGATCGACGCTTACTACGAGCGTCGGCCCGATGCAGCCGATCCGCAGCAGCGCGTCAGCTTCGGCACCTCCGGACACCGGGGCAGCGCTCAGACCGGCAGCTTCAACGAAGCGCACGTCGTTGCCATCAGCGAGGCGATCTGCCGGCACCGGCGGGTTCAGGGGATCCGCGGTCAGCTCTTTTTGGGCCGCGACACCCACGCGCTGTCGGAGCCCGCCCAGCGCACGGTGATCGAGGTGCTGGTGGCCAACGAGGTGTCGGTGCTGATCGACGCCCAAGATGGCCCAACCCCCACGCCGGCAGTTTCGCACGCCATCCTGAAGCACAACGCCAACGGCGCGGCTGCGGCGGACGGAATAGTCATCACCCCTTCCCACAACCCACCCGAGGACGGTGGTCTCAAGTACAACCCACCTAATGGCGGCCCCGCCGACACGGAGGCGACAGGCTGGATCGAGGCCGAGGCCAACCGGCTGCTCAAGGCTAGCGAGCGGATAGAGCGCGTGCCGCTGGAGCGGGCTCTCGCCTCCAGCTTCGTCCAGCGGTTCGACTTCGTGAGCGACTACGTAGACGATCTCCCCCTGGCCCTGGACATGGACGCCATCCGGCGGGCGGATCTGAGACTGGGCGTCGATCCCCTGGGAGGCGCAAGCCTTCCCTACTGGCGGGCGATCCAGCAGCGATTCGGGCTGAACCTCGAGATCGTCAACGGCCGGCTGGATCCCACCTTCAGCTTCATGACCCTCGACCACGACGGGAGGATCCGCATGGACTGCTCCTCACCCGACGCCATGGGCGGCCTAGTCGGCCTCAAGGACCGGTTCGATGTCGCCTTTGCCAATGACCCCGACGCCGACCGGCACGGAGTCGTCACGAACTCCGCCGGCCTACTCAATCCCAACCACTATCTGTCGGCTGCGATCGACTACCTCTTTCGGAATCGGAGCGGCTGGCCGCGCTCCGCTGCGGTCGGCAAGACGCTGGTCTCCAGCGGCATGATCGACAGGGTCGCCAAAGGCCTGGGGCGCGACCTGATCGAGGTCCCTGTCGGTTTCAAATGGTTCGTCCAGGGCCTGCTCCAAGGCAGCCTTGGCTTCGGTGGCGAGGAGAGCGCCGGCGCCTCCTTCCTGGATCTTCGCGGCCGCGCGTGGTCCACCGACAAGGACGGGATCCTGCTCGCGCTTTTGGCAGCCGAGATGACTGCACGCCAGCGCTCCGACCCCGGTATGAGCTACAGCGGACTGACCCAACGCTTCGGCGCGCCGGTCTACCGGCGCCTCGATGCGCCAGCTAGCGCCGAGCAGAGGGACGCGCTCAAAAGGCTCTCGCCGGACCAGGTGCCGGCTCGGGAGCTGGCCGGTGAACCTGTGCTGCAGGTCCTGACGCGAGCTCCCGGCAACGACGCGCCCATCGGTGGCCTCAAGGTGGTGACTGAGAACGGCTGGTTTGCCGCCCGGCCCTCCGGGACCGAGTCGATTTACAAGATCTATGCCGAGAGCTTTCGGGGTGAGGAGCACCTGAACGAAATCATCGCCGAGGCGCAAACCGTGGTCAGCCGCGCACTCGGTCAACCCTAACCCAGATCGCCGTCTGCCGAGCTTCCAGTCACCCCGTGTTCTGCAAGCCGGCGGCCACACCGCTGACAGTGAGGCGCACCAACGCCGAAAGCTGTGCGCTCCGCGCGCCGTCCGCCTCTTGCAGCTCGCGCAGGAAGCGCAGCTGCAGGAATGAGAGCGCATCCACATAAGGGTTTCGCAGGTCGACGGCGAGCTGCAGGATCGGATGCCGAGCCAGAAGCCGATTGCTGCGGGTGACAGCCAGCACGAGACGTCGGGTCAGCCTGTACTCCTCTCGGATGGCATCCACCAGCTCCGGCCGGCCGCCCCGTGCCAGGTAGAGTCCGGCGATCATCGGGTCAGCCTTGGCGAGGCTCATCTCAGCGTTGTCGATGACCGAACCCAGAAACGGCCACTCCGCCACCATTCGGCGCAGGTAGCGGAGACCCCTGGCCTCGACGATCGCCTGCAGGCCGCTGCCCATTCCGTACCAACCCGGCAGGTTGCAGCGGTTCTGGGTCCAGGCGAAAACCCAGGGAATCGCCCTGAGCTGCTCGAGCTCACGAACCTGCACCCCGGCGCGGCGAGCCGGCCGGGAACCGATTGCGAGCTGGCCGATCTCGTCCAGCGGCGTGACTCGGGCAAAGAAGTCCGCAAAGCCGGGCGCTTCGACAAGCTTTCGGTAGACACCTTCCGAGGTCCTGGCCATCAGCTCGGCAGCGTCGAAGAAGCGCTTGTCGGCAGCCGCCAGCGCTTCCTGGTGACTTGCTGTGGACGCCGTCAGGACGGCGCTGCTGACCTGCTCCAAGTGGCGCAGCGCAATTGCCCGGTTGCCATAGCGCGCGAAGATCACCTCACCCTGCTCAGTCACCTTGAAGCGGCCCTGCAGCGACCCCGGAGCCTGGCTCCTGATGGCCCTCCCCGCCGGGCCGCCCCCGCGGCCGACGGCGCCGCCGCGGCCGTGGAAGAGGGTGAGCTGGATGCGATTTCGGCGGCCCCAGGCGACCAGCGCCGACTGGGCGCGATAGAGCGCAAGGTTGGCCGCCAGGAAACCGGCGTCCTTGGTGGCGTCGGAGTAGCCCAGCATGACCTCCAGTCGATGCCCCCGCTGCTCGAGCGATCGCCGCCAGCCGGGCAGTTTCAAAAGGCGGTCCAGGACTTGAGGTGCCGCTTCCAGGTCGGCCCGTGACTCGAAGAGCGGAACGACTTCGAGCGCGAGGCTGCCCGCCGGCACTGCGATGCGCGCGAGCGCCGCCACCGCGACGACATCAGCCGGCGAGCGTGTGAAACTCACCACATAGCGCAGGCAGGCGTCCACTCCGTAACGGGCCTGCAGGCGAGCCATGACCTGGAAGGTCGCCAAAGCTTCTCGAGCAGCGTCTGAATGCGGCTTGCCAGCCAAAGGGCGACCACCGTCCGCGACCGCGTCCAGCGCTGCGGCGTCGTCCTCAGCCCCGGGCAGCAGGTCGGCGATTGCCTCACGGTGGACCGAAGCGTGCTGACGGACTTCGAGGGACGCCAAATGGAAGCCGAAGGTCTCGGCTTGCCAGACGAGGTTCTGCAGGTCGCCGGCGGCGACGCGGTCAGCGCCGGCGGCTACCAGTGATCGCTGGATGGCGCGCAAATCGGCCGGGAACTCGGCCGCAGAGTTGTAGCCGCCCGAGCGGTCGAGGCGGGTCGCCAGCAGCCGCTCGGCGCAGAGCCGGAGAGCGTTGCCGTGAGGCTCTCCCGACGAGTGGGCCGCCCGAGCACTGCCGGCGGTGTCGACCGCCGCCTGGGTCCGATGCAGCCAGCCGCGGAGCTCCTCCGAGGGTGGCGTCGACTGCTCCGAGAGCGTCAGGCAGCTCGCTACCCGGCGTGCTTCGCTTTCTAGCCTGAGCAGGACCCGGTTGGCCTGGACCTCGAGCGCGGCCTCGGTCACCGCATGATCGACGTGAGGATTGCCATCCCGGTCGCCCCCGACCCAGCTCCCCCAGTGCAAAAAGGGGCGTACAGGCGCGGCGTCGACGCGTCTGGCTGAGCTCGCCTGGTTCTGCTCCAACGCTTGCTCCAGTTCGCGATAGAGCAGGGGGACCAGCGGGAAGAGCGAGTCGTCGAAAATGGAGAGAACGCTCCTGGCTTCATCCAGCGGCGTCGGCCGCTGGCGGCGCAGCTGCGCTGTCCGCCAGAGGATGCTGAGCTGCTCGCGCAGCCGGCGCTCGGCCTCGGCCACTTGGGAGGCGGAGAGTCGCTGATCGAACAGATCCATGACCTCCGCGATCCGCCCGAGAGCGTCGACGACCGCGCGCCGCCGCGCTTCCGTCGGGTGGGCGGTGAGGACCAGCCGGATCTCGAGCTGAGCCAGCAACGTACCGAGAGCGGCGTCGCCCACGTCTTTGCGCAGCTGGCTCACTGTTGCGGCCAGGGACTCGGGTACCTCGGCGCCGGATCCAGCCCGCTGGCGCAGGATCCTAACTCGATGGCGCTCTTCGGCCAAGTTCGCCAGCTGGAAGTAGACGGTGAAAGCACGCGCCACTGATTCGGCCCGGTCCAGATCGAAGCTGCCCACCAGCTCGATCAGCCGCTTCAGTCCTTCCTCGGCGGCCGATCCGCGGCTCTGTCGCAGGTCGATGGCGGCCTTGCGTAGACCCTCGACAGCCTCGAGCAAGCCTGCACCGTCCGACTCCACGATCAGCTCTCCCAGCGTCGTGCTGAGCCGTCGAACGTCAGCCCGCAGGGGCGCCGACAGGTCGTCCAGCTCCTTGACCAGCGCGCGCCTAGGCATGTCTCCATGGTGCTGGATCTCGTTGCGTCAGTCGTCTTCAGATGCAGTCTGTCAGTATGGAAATTGATGGCCATCTATATGTTTGGCAAAGGACGATGTTCCGGTGAGTGAGGTCTTGGATCCGGTCAGTCCAGCGGTGAGATGACGAAGGAAGTCCCAGAGGTCCTTTTCGTTTGCGTCCACAACGCCGGTCGCAGCCAGATGGCCGCCGGCTTACTCGACCACCATGCGCAGGGACGGGTCCATGTTCGTTCGGCCGGGAGCACACCGGCCAACGAGATCAACCCAGCGGCGGTCGAGGCGATGAGGGAGGTCGGCATAGACCTTTCTCAGGAGTTTCCCAAGCCGCTCACTGACGAATTCGTGACAACCGCGGACGTGGTCATCACGATGGGCTGTGGTGATGCCTGCCCGATCTACCCGGGCAAGCGCTACGAAGAGTGGGACCTCGAGGACCCGGCCGGCAAGACTCTGCCGGAAGTCCGCCGAATTCGAGACCAGATCGATCGCCGAGTCAGCGAACTCGTGACGCAGTTGGTGGAGGCGCCGCAGCCCAGCTGACAGGGCAGCCGGACCTTCCGTTCAAGGTCAGGTAACCAGCGGTTTGCTGCCTCTGATCGCCGCACTCGCGATAGCGCCTGTGATCCCCTCGACATCGTGCCGCTGCGTGATCTGGATCTCAACGCCTTCGAATCCAGCGTCGACCAGAAGCCCGCGGTAGGCATCGACCGGGATGGTGCCGGAGATGCAGCCGGCCCAAGCGTCGACCGCCTGCTTGACACCCGGCGGCAACTCCTTGAGCGCCACTATGTCGGAGATGGCTAGGCGACCGCCAGGCTTCAGTACCCGGAAGGCCTCGCGGATTACGGTTCCCTTGTCCTCGGCCAGATTGATCACACAGTTGGAGATCACCACGTCGACAGCGCCATTCGGCAGCGGCACCTGCTCGATGGTGCCCTTGAGAAAGGTCGCGTTTGGGATGGCCGCCCTGGCTTTATTGGCGTTGGCGACCTCAAGCATCTCGTCGGTCATGTCGACACCGTAGGCATGACCGTCCGGCGCCACCCGACGGGCTGAGAGCAGTACGTCGAGCCCTCCGCCACTGCCGAGGTCGAGCACCGATTCGCCAGGGTGCAGCTCGGCCAGGAGCAGTGGGTTGCCGCAGCCCAGGCTGATCGAGCTGTCGAGCCCGGCCTGGCTCAGCTCGCTGGATTCGTAGTGCTGGCCGCAGCTGATCGCCTCCTCGGCGGCGGCCGGAGCGCAGCAATCGCTGCCGCAGCAGCTCTGATCGGCGCTGAACGACTTCGCCTTGGTCGCGTAGCGATCACGCACAGCTTCTCGGATCTTGCTCATCGGATTTCTCCCGACTAATCGATGGTTGTCGATGGAGCAATACTAGCACAACGCATCGATGGCTGTCAATGAGTACTGGTAAGCTCATTCCGTGAAGGTGCGAGAGCTGCCGGTTCGGCAACCGCGGCGGGCCTGCTGCCAACCGTTGGCCGGAATCGACGAGGCGTGGGCCCAGGAGACGGCTGAGATCCTGAAGGTGCTCGGAGAACCCACCCGCCTGAGCATGATCGCCGCACTGTGGCGGGCTCAGGAACCGATCTGCATCTGCGACTTCACCGCCTCCCTTGATCTCAGCCAACCTACAGTCTCGCACCACATGGCCAAACTGAAGGTCGCTGGCTTGGTCGAGTCGACCAAGCGGGGGATCTGGATCTATTACCGCCTGCGTGGCGACCTACCCCAAGCGACCCAGCTGCTGCTTCGCACGCTGCTGGGTCAACGGAAAGCCGATCTTCGAGCGCAGGACCTCGCGGCTTCCAAGCAGCCAAGCGCACGTTCGACGTCCGTGCAGCGGGGCTCGGCGAGATGAGGACGCGGATCACTTGGCGTCCGGAACGGCGGGAATGCGTGCCATGTCCCGCCCGGGGTTGCTACAGCGGCTGCTGACGTCTCCCATGACGATGAATGTCCCGATTCCGTCCTCCAGGGCGAGCCGCGCGAGGTCCTCGGCAGCCTGGCGCGCCGGCGCATCGATCGGTGCGAGGTTCAGCAGACGCCGGATCTGCTTGGGCTCGCGCCCGGCGTTGAGGGCAAGCACTATCGGGTGGCCGGGACCCTCTGTGGACCGGCACCGGTGCACAACATCAGCATCCGGCCGGGCCGCCAGCCGGTGCCAGGACGCCTCGGACCGGATGGATCGTGTATCCAACGGGTAAACCGAAAAATGCCGAGGGTTAAGCGATGCCAACCATCCAACTAGTGAGAAGGGATCGATGACCACGTGCACACATCTCGACTTGATCGCGGACGTGACCCCCTCATCTCCAGGCTGCGAGGACTGTCTGGCCGCCGGCCCGCACAACTGGGCCCACCTGCGCGTCTGCCAGGAATGCGGTCATGTCGGTTGCTGCGACAACTCGCCCGGGCGCCACGCCACGGCCCACTTCGGCACCGTGGCTCATCCGATCATCCGGTCGTACGAGCCAGGTGAGGATTGGTACTGGTGCTACATCGACGAGGTCGTCTTCGAGCTCGATGGGGCTCCCCCCGCACCTTCTCACCCGTAACCCAAGCAACGATGGGCCAACAGACTCCACTCCAGGCCGATGATCTGCCAGCAGCCGACGTCGGCCTCGATGACCGGTCTTTGGGTCTCGCAAAGCCTTGTCGACGACGTCGACCATCACCTTGGGCCGCTGGGTGCCGCCGTGAAGCTGGTCGAGTACGGCGACTACCAGTGCCCCTTCTGTGCCCAGGCGCAGCCCAGCGTCAGGGAGATGCTGTCGCGATTCGGAGATCGCATCCTGTTCGTCTTCCGGCACTTCCCGCTTGTCAGCCAGCATCCGAGCGCTTGGCGCGCCGCTCTCACCCGCCGAGGCGGCCGGAGTTCAGCACCTGTTCTGGGAGATGCACGACCACCTGCTCCCAACTTGGCCTTCACTAGCCACTTTGTGTCTCAGGATCTCGGGGACAGGACCGGCTAATCGTGCTCACTCCAGCATCTACCTGACCCTGGAGACGACTCGCGGGTGGCGCTGTCCCGGCGAAGCGGCGGTACCGATGGACGCCATCTTTTTGCGCCGCCCAGACGGCGAATCGGGCCAATTGCAGTAGTCACGGCCGCGCCGGGGACGGCTTGGGCTCGACTGATGCGAGCGGAGGCTCGATTTCACTCGGGGTTGTGGGGCGGAGAGGGTGGGATTCGAACCCACGATAGGGTTGCCCCTATAACGGTTTTCGAGTTCGACCCTCGAGCGTTTACGGTGTGTTCCACAGTGCCATTTGAATACACAACAGAGCGCGCACGCAGTCGAAAATGCCACCTGATGCCATTGTTTGGTGGCGGCATTGCAGTAGTGACTGCAGTAGTAGGACGCATCCTCAGACATACTGGGCATGCAACCCCTCACCCGGTTATGCAGGTCACCGTGAGGTGCCACCAGTCTGCAGAGGGCACACTCGAGTCGCTCAGCTAGTAGCACATGCCAAAGTAACGGCCATGGCCCTTCAGCCGGCCCTGCGCCTCGGCTGGTCGATTCGCTGGAGGTTCTGGTCGCCAATCGCTGAACCAGCGGCCGGGCACAATGGTCCGGTGGCCGCCTCCGAGCTTCTCGAGCAGCATGCCCGCGAATGGCGGGCCGCCACCTGCCACCCGTTTCTCGACGGTGTCCGGGGGGGCGGCCTTCCGGCCGGCGCGTTCGCTGCCTGACTCCAGCAGGACTACCTGTTCGTCGGCGACCTGCTGGTCTTCCAAGCCCAGCTCCCGGCGGGGCTCCGCGTGGCGTGCAGGCGATCCTGGTCGGCGGCCTGGTGGCGCTTGAGACTGAGCTGACCTGGTTGGAGGAGCACATCACGCGGCGCGGGCTGGCTCTGGCCGCCCCGCGCCGCCCTACGACCGAGGCTTACCGCGAGGAGCTGGACCGGCTGCTCCGGGAGCCCTTCGAGGTCGGCCTTACTGCGCTGTGGACGCTCGAGCTCGTCTATTTGGAGGCATGGCGAGGGGCGGCGCCGGGGGCGGCCGAGTACCGCGAGTTCGTGGAGCACTGGACGGTGGCCGCCTTCGCCGGGTACGTGGCCAGCCTGGAGGCACACACCTCGGACTGGCCGGCCGCGGAGGCGGCCTGGCTGCGGATCGTCCGCCTGGAGCGTGAGTTCTGGGACATGGCTTTTCGAGCCCGGTGAGCGAGCACTTCAGCGACCGCCTGAGAAGGACCGCCGAACCGATCTGGAAGGCGCAGCACGCCCATCCCTTCGTCCGCGGCGTGGGGCAGGGAAACCTGGACCGCGAGCGCTTCGAGTACTGGGTCCGGCAGGACTACTGCTTCCTGGTCGAGTACTGCCGTCTCTTCGCGCTCGCCGCCGCCCGCTCGCCAGACCTCCCGACCCTGACCAGGTTCGCGGAGCTGCTGCGGGCGACCGCGGTGACCGAGATGTCGCTGCACCGCGAGCTGGCCGCCGGGCTCGGCATCTCCGAAGCCGAGCTAGAGGGCGAGCCGATGGCGCCCACAACCCAGGCCTATACCGACTTTCTCGTGCGGACGGCGGCCACCGGCGACTTCGCCGAGCTGTGCGCGGCCCTGCTGCCATGTATGTGGGGCTTTTCCGAGATCGGCCTCCAGCTGGCCCTGGGTCCCCGGCCCGCCGACACCCGGCTGGCCGCCTGGGTCGACGCTTACGCCGACCCGGACTTCGCCGCCCTGGCGGATTGGTGCCGGGGACTCGTCGACCGCCTGGGTGCGAACGCCCCGCCCGCCACCCTGCAGGCCATGGAGGCGGCCTTCATGACCTCCAGCCGCTACGAGCTCGCCTTTTGGGGGATGGCCTGGCGGATGGAGCGCTGGCCGGCATGAACCGACCGGCCGGCTCCTGTTGAAGCCGAGACTGCGAGGGTGGACATCATGGGCGCCCTGGCCGCCAACCACCTGGCTCGCCAAGACGCCAGGCGGGCGATCCCGCTTCTCGAGCGTGCCCTCGAGCGGCAGCCCGAGCGCGAGGACCTCGCCCGGAAATTGACGGCCGCCTATCTGGAGACGGGCCAGCACACCCGAGCCGCCGAGCTCCAAAGGGAGCACGCGATCGACGCCTGAGCCCTCTGCCGGGCGGACATGCCTGGTCGCAGCACCTTGACAATCCAATATCGCCGGCCTTACTGGACGGCGAGCACGTCCCAGCGGTCGAACCCGCCCTCGACCCGCGCACCCATAGGCGGGCGCGCAGGGATGGCTCCCATTGTCGCGTGCAATGCGTCAACCACGTCCTGCCACGAGCCGACTACAGCCGTATCGGTCCAGCATTCATCGCACTCGCCCAGAACAGCGTGCGCTGCCCGTAGCGGCGGCGGTACGTGCATGACCGAATGCGTCGACGGGATAGTCCGCCCGGAGGAGGTACCACGTGCCCGACTGCTCTGAGGGCGGCAGGCCAACGAATTGTCCGGGATTGCGCGGTGGATCAATCCGCCCCGACTCGACGCGGATCGCGAACCAGCGATCTAGGTGATCGACCTCGTCTGAGTCCTCGCCGTGGCTCGTCGCCCACTCCGCCGCCGCGCGATAAACGCCAGGTCCCCACAGGTGATCGACGGGGAAACGACAGGTATCGAAGTCGGAGTCGTAGGCCCAAAGATCGTCGTTTGAAGCCGCACGCACGATCACATAGGTCCAGTCGGGGCGACTGTCATCTGCCTGGAGTTGCTCGAGTGACTGTTGGATCTTTGAGGTGCCAGCGGCGTCCCAGCCGATGGCTATTGCCTCCCTTCGGATCGGACTCGGGAAGATGCGGCCGCCTGCCGTCCTTGCTCCCCAAAGGCGATTGACCACCTCGCCTATGTCGCGAATTGTCAAAGCCGAATCCGTCGGCATGGTGAGCGTGTATGCCGTCGGATGGGCTGCGCGGTTGCGCAGGCGCGGGAGTATGCGGTCGAACAGCCGCGAGCGCTGTCCGTCGAGAAGGTGCTCCATCCGCGCCCATGCGAAGAAGTGGCCGAGGCTACCTCTGAAGAGTGTCCGCTCTCCCGCAGTCAGCTTCGACTGCACGAACCACAAACGGCGTTGATGACTGCCTCCTCGCTCCATCAAGGCACGATGTACCTCGTCGTACGAGCGGGCAGTCAGCGGTTTCGCACTACCCCTTGTCGTCCACGAGTGGGATCGTGTGCTGGTAATACGCCACGAATCGTTCGGCAAAGGCCTGCTGCAGATACAGAAGCGCCAGGTCCGAGGCGGCGGTGAAGAGTTCGTAGTCGAATAGACCGTGGACATGCACCGACCGAACCCGGTCGAGGCTCTTGCGAACGGTGTCCGGCACGCTTGGAGCCAGATCGGTGGCGACCGTCCGCTGAATGTGCTGCGCGGCCACCTCCGGTGTGAGGATGCGACTGCCTGGAGCGAACCCCAGAGGAGTGAAGCGTTGCGACCGCTCGTCGGCCGTGGTGAGGTCTGCGAGAGAGCGGATGTCCATGCCGACAATCTTGCCGTTGCGCGACCGGCAGGAACGTGCTGAGGTTCAGCGGAGCCGGAGCGGCCGAGCGCGCGGCATTCCCCCGAACGCACCGCCGGCCCGGATCCCTCGCGCTTCGCCACCAGCCACAGCTCCAGCTCCGCAGGCAGGCGCTCTTGATTTCGAGGCTAGATTGGGTTTGCTGAATACGGATCCAGCGGTTTAGTGGTGGGTTTGCTGCATTACAGGACATGCCACTAAGCGGCAAGACGGACGGAGACGGGTCTCTGCTGACCGATCATGCGGCGGCCAGAAGCGCTCCACGAAGACCGCCACCACCAGGCGGCGCAGAATGGGCCGAGGCGTCGTGTCGCGGGCGGCTGTCGGCGCCAATTCGCGGACCGGGCACGTTTGGTAGATCGATCTCTCCCGAACGGCCAGGGCATCTGCTCCAAGAAGCCTTACCCCAGTTCAAAGCTCGTGCCCGCCGGCTCGGATAGCGAGGTGGCGCGCCTACCCTACGTTCTCTCCGGGCGATCGCCCGCAGCGGATCGGGCCTACCAGGAGATCGCGAAACTCGGCCGGCCAATCGCAAATCTGTACCGTCTGCTCGCGAACCAGCCCCCCGCCCTGGAAGCCTTCATGGGCATGTCCAGATATGTGCGCGGCGGTTCTAGCCTCGAGCCCCAGCTCCGCGAGCTGGTGATCTTAGCCACCGCCTACACCTTCGGGCAGCGCTACGAGATCGCCCACCATCTAGAGGCCGCGCGCGCCCTGGGGGTACCTGAGGCAAAGCTGTCCGCCGTCGCTCCAGGCGGCGACCTTCAGGCTCTAACCGGTCCGGAGCGCACCGCCGTGCAGTTTTCGCGCGAAACGGCCCGCACTAGGACCTGCAGCGACGAGTCCCCCGGCCCCCGGTCTCCGTGGACACCCATTTGGGAGATAGGCTCCCGTGATAGGAGGTGTTCATGGATCCCACAAACGTCTCAGCAGGGCACCCTGACCGCGGCCGCTACTCGGCGCGCCGCAAGACCCAAGTCGTCATCCGCCTGCTCCGGGGCGAGGACATCGACGCTCTCTCCCGGGAGCTGGGCGTGACGGCCGCCACCGTGTCCGGCTGGCGTGACCATTTCCTCGCCGGCGGCCAGTCTGCGCTGAAGATGAGGCAGGAAGACGCGCGCGACGAGGAGGTGATGCGCCTGAAGGCCAAGATCGGCGACGTCACGATGGAGAACGAGCTCCTGCGCGAGGAGCAGAGGAGGCTGAAGCAGAACCTCCCTTTGGCATCCCGGAGGTCGAGGACATGAGCCGGACCGTCTCGCCCTCCGCCGGTCGTCATTATGGTCTGGCCCTGGTCTGCCGGGTCTGGCAGAGGCCGCGCTCCAGCGTCTACGCGGTGAGGAGGCGCCCGGAGTCGCCGCCCCCCGCCCGCAAGCGCGGACCGAAGACCGCGGTCAATGATCCCGAGCTGACAGCGGCGATCAGGGAGACGATCGCGGCCTCGCCCTGGTTGGGTGAGGGCTACCGCAAGGTCTGGGCGCAGCTGCGCGCCAAGAGGATCCGGGTCGGCAAGCGGCGGGTGCTGCGGCTGATGCGGGAGGCCAACCTGCTCTCGCCCTCGCGCTCGTTCAAGTTGGCCGTGGTCAAAGACCACGAAGGCAGGATCACCACCGACCGGCCCGACGAGATGTGGGGCACCGACCAGACCAGTGCGCTGACCGCCGAGGGGCAGGCCTGCGTCTTCATCACGGTCGAACACTGCACGGCCGAGTGCCTGGGCATCCACGCCACCCGGCGAGGCAACCGCTTCGAGGCGCTGGAGCCGATCCGGCAGGGTGTGCGCTCCGTCTTCGGCGGCTACGACGCCAAGGTAGCGGTCGGCCTCAAGCTCCGCCACGACCACGGGAGCCAGTTCATCAGCGACGATTACCAGAAGGAGCTCGACTTCCTGGGCATCGAATCGAGTCCGGCCTTCGTGCGTGAGCCCGAAGGCAACGGGGTTTCGGAGCGCTTCATCAGGAGCCTCAAGGAGCAGCTGCTTTGGGTCCGCTATTTCGCCACCGTCGAGGAGTTGCGGCTGGCGCTGCTGGAGTTCAAGGAGAAGTACAACCGTCAGTGGCTGGTCGAGAAGCACGGGCACCGCACGCCGGCTCAGGTCCGCGCCGACTTCGAGGCCAAGGTGGCAGCCTAATGCGTTTGTCAAGAGGCCAGGGGCAGGTACGGCTTCTGGAAAGGCTCCCGGTCCCTGAGCATGGCCCAGAGCACGTCGACGCGTCGCCGCGCCAGCGCGATGACGGCTTGGTGGTGTCGCT
>NZ_JBPCPN010000012.1:0-20429 GCF_050999135.1 Candidatus Dormiibacter sp.
ACCAGATCGAGCGCAAGTTCCGCGAGACCCGGCTTTTCCAGGTCGCCCCGATCTCCACCAACCTGATCCTGGCGCATATCGGGGAGCACGTCCTGGGTCTTCCACGCTCCTACTGATGCTCCCCCTCGAGGGCGTCTCTGTCGTCTCCCTGGAGCAGGCGATCGCCGCACCGTTCGCCACCCGGCAGCTCGCGGACCTGGGCGCGCGCGTCATCAAAGGTCGAGCGACCCGGATCCGGCGACTTCGCCCGTGGCTACGACACCACCGTTCTGGGCATGGCAAGCCATTTCGTTTGGACCAATCGCTCCAAGGAGTCGATCACCCTCGACCTGAAGCATCGATCCTCGCTTGAGATCCTGGAACGGCTGATCGGCCGGTCAGATGTCTTCGTCCAAAACCTGGCTCCCGGTGCCGCCGAGCGGATGGGGCTGGGCGCAGACCGGTTGGTCGCGCAGCACCCGAAGCTGATCGCCTGTTCGATCTCCGGTTATGGCGACGAGGGACCCTACCGGAACAAGAAGGCTTACGACCTGCTCGTGCAGTGCGAGACCGGTCTGGTCTCCATTACCGGGACCCCGGAGACGCCGTCGAAGGTCGGCCTCTCGATTGCCGACATCGCGGCCGGCATGTACGCCTATTCAGGCATCCTGACGGCTCTCTATCAGCGGGAGCGGACGGGCCGCGGCACCAGCCTGCAGATCTCCATGTTCGACGCGCTGGCCGAGTGGATGAGTTACGCGGCCTACTACACCGCCTACGGCGGCCAACAGCCGCCTCGGACAGGTGCCAGCCATGCCACCATCTACCCCTACGGTCCGTTTCCTACAGCCGACGGGAAGGCCGTCTTCATCGGGATCCAGAACGAGCGTGAGTGGGTGCGATTCTGCCAGTCTGTTCTGGAACGGAGCGAGCTGGCCGAAGATCCCCGTTTCGCGTCCAACCAGGCTCGGGTCGCCAATCGGAAGGACCTCGATGCCGCCATCATCGCCGCCTTCTCCCGGCTTGACCGGAGTGAGATCATCGAGAGGCTGGAGGCGGCCCAGATCGCCAATGCCAGGCTCAACGATGTGAGCGAGTTCCTCCAGCACCCTCAACTGGAGGCCCGTGGACGCTGGCGGGAGGTGGACTCGCCGGCCGGCAAGCTGCGCAGCCTTCTGCCGCCAGTGATCATGGAGGGCGCAGAGGTTGCCATGAATCGGGTGCCAGCGCTTGGCGAGCAGACCAAAGCCATACTCGCCGAACTGGGGTTGGGTCCTGCTGCGGTCGAGGAGCTGGAGCGAGCGGGCGCGATCTGAGACCGCTGGGGCACGAACCAGAGTGTGTCCCACACGTCTGTGGATCGGGGGTCAGCGCGCCCGTAGCGACTCCCAGGCGAAGCGGACGCCGAGGCGGACGCGCACTATGCTGCCACTGTCTAAAAGCCGCGCCGTACGGCCGTCCTAGCGGGCTGGCACCGAGCCCGGACGGGCGCGGCCGTAGAGCTGCCGCCAGCTGGCCAGCTGACCTCGAACAAACCTGGCAGACCTACTCTGGGTAGCGGTCGGCAACAGCCACCTATTGATGATGCCGAGCGAGCGGAACGGTGTCGTTAGCGCAGACGTCGCCGCGCAGCACCAGCTCATCGGGGTGGTGTGATCCGGCGCCAGCCCGGCACGTCGCGCGGCCGCCTTTCGTCAGCCTCTGACCGCCAGTCGTCGCCGAGCAGCGCGCCAATGTCACCTCCGCCTTGTCGCCAAACTCCAATTCCAGCCGGAGCCCCAACCGAGTCGGGAAGGCTGCCTCCTGCGCGGGCGGCCGTGCCGATTGTGATGGGTCGCCGAGGGCACGGAGCGGCGCACGGGACGGAAGCTACACTCCTCGTCCGCGCAATCGGAAGAGGGCGTTGGCCGTTTGCTATGCTGCCACTCTCGATGGGTTGGCGCAGGGGCACGCGGCCATGGCCGGGATGTGTGCCGCACGCCCACCCGGCCCGGGGCCCCGCCTCGCCCCGGCGGCCAGCCAGATGAGCGAGCTGCCGCAGCTGATTGTCGACGGGCTAGTCAGTGGTGCCGTCCTCGCCATCGCCGCCGTCGGGGTATCGCTCGTCTACGGAATCCTGCACCTGGTCAACTTCGCTCACGGTGACTACCTGACTTTCGGCGCCTACGCCGGGCTCGGCGTCACCGCCTTGGGCCTCAGCATGGTCGTCGCCACTGTGGTCGCGGTCGCTGCCACGGCCGCGCTGGCGGTCGGCCTGCAGCTGGTGCTCTGGGGACCCGTGCGGCGCCGTCGTGCTGGGCTGCTAAGCAGCTTCATCACCGCGATCGGGCTGGCGTTAGTACTCCGTCACGCCATTTTCCTCGTCGTCGGCGCGGGCTCCCGCGCTTACCCGGTGGACCAGTTCAGCGTCGAACGGCTGGGCCCGGTGCGCGTTTCCATAAGCCAGCTCATTGCGATCAGCCTCTCAATCGTGGCGATCGCTGTGATCGGGGTCCTGCTGGCCCGCACGAGCATCGGCCGCAGCATGCGCGCCTTCGCTGATAACCCCGAACTGGCCGCCGTGGCCGGCGTCGACGTCGGCCGGATCGTGCTCGCGACATGGCTCGTCGCCGGCGCCTTAGCGGGGCTGGCGGGGGAGCTCCAGGGTCTGATCCAGGGTGCATTCGACCCCAACATGGGCTGGAACCTGCTCCTCCCGATCTTTGCCGCCGTGGTGCTGGGCACCATCGGCAATGCCTACGGGGCGCTGCTCGGTGGCTTCGTGCTCGGCCTGGTGATGGAACTCTCGACCTGGAGCGTTCTGGGCGGCGGCATCCCGGCCAGCTACAAGTACGTCGTCGCCTTTCTCGCCCTGATCCTGATGCTGCTGGTCCGACCGCAGGGCCTGCTCGGCCGGCGGGCCCGGGCCCTGTAGCCGTGCTTGACCCCGGCTTTTGGTCCTTCGTCGGACTGACCGCTGGCATCTACGCCATCTTCGCGCTCGGCCTCCAGGTTCAGTACGGCCTCGCCGGCCTGCTCAATTTCGGCCACGTCGCATCGATGGCGATCGCCGCCTACACGATGGCCATCCTGGTGGTCCGCTTCGGACTCGCCGAGTGGCAGGCGGCAGCCGCCGGCATCGCAGCCGCAATGGCGGCCGGCCTGCTGGTGGGGCTCACATCGCTCCGCCTGCGCGCCGACTACTTCGCAATCGTCACCATCTGCTTCAGCGAGATCGTCCGCTACGTCCTGCTCAACCGGCAGGACCTGACCGGCGGCCCGGAGGGCACGATCGGTCTGCTCGGTCGCGGCCAGGCGGCGGCCTACAACACCGACTGGGACAGCCTGATCGCTCGAGTCCGGGAGACCGTCTCCTCCGTCACGGGGCTCGACGTCAGCCGAGACATCCTCATGCTTCTCCTGATCTGGCTCGTCGCGGCTGGGCTGCTGCTCGTTGTGCGCCGGGCGTCGGTCATGCCCTGGGGCAGGGTCCTGCGCTCGATCCGCGAGGATGAGGAGGCCGCCAGCTCGGTGGGCAAGAACGTCTTCGCGCGCAAGCTTCAGGCGCTGGCGCTGGGAGCCGCCATCGCAGGCGCAGCCGGTGTGCTCTACGCGCTGCAGTTCTCCTTCTTCACACCTGACGACTTCGAGCCGCTGGTCACGTTCTTTGCCTGGGTGGTGCTGATCCTGGGCGGGGCGGCGCGAGTGTTCGGGGTTCCACTGGGCGCGCTCTTGTTCGGCCTGTTGTTCGCCGGCACCCGATTCTTCGACTTCTGGCCGCTCTCGCTGCTGGATTCGGCCGACCGCGCCTACCTCCGCCTCATCATCATCGGGCTCCTTCTGATTGGCCTCATGTACTACCGCCCCCAGGGGCTGCTCGGCCGCCGCCAAGAGATGCTGCTCGAATGAACGCTTCGCTCCGCGGGGGAACCGGAGCGGAGGTCGACCGAACGCGGCTTCTCGAGGTCCGGGACATTGTGAAGCGCTACCAGGGCGTCGCCGCGGTGGACAGGGCCACACTCAATGTGGCCGAGGGCTCGATCACCGCCCTGATCGGACCCAATGGCGCCGGCAAGACGTCGCTCTTCAACATCGTCTCGGGTTTTGCTCGGGCGGACTCGGGAAGCGTGCGCTACCGCGGCCGCAGCATCTCCCGTCTGCCGCCGCACCGGGTGGCCCGCGCTGGATCGGTGCGAACGTTCCAGCAGCCGCGCGTCCTTCGCCGCCTAACGGTGCTGGACAACCTGCTGCTGGCTGGGCCTCGACAGCCCGCCGAATCGTTCTGGCGGGCGCTCGCTCCGGGGGCCGGGCGGCGCGATCAGGAGCTGCGGCGCCGAGCCCTGGAGCTGCTGGCACTGGTTCGGCTCGATGACCGGGCTGAGGCGTACGCGGGTGTCCTCTCAGGCGGTCAGCGCAAGTTGCTGGAGTTCGCCAAAGCGCTGATGGCGGAGCCACTGCTCGTCCTCCTCGACGAGCCTCTGGCCGGCGTCAACCCCACCTTGCGCGAACTGCTGCTGCAGCGGCTGCGCGAGGTCCAGGCCGGCGGCGGGATCACCTTCCTCGTCATCGAGCACGACCTGGGATCGGTGCTTCGAGTCAGCGACGAGGTGGCCGTGATGAGCGAGGGGCGAGTCATCTTTCAGGGCTCTCCCGAGGCGACCCGCCGTGACCCGGCCGTGATCGACGCCTACCTCGGCTCGGCCGAAGCGATTGTGGCCTCGGGGACGCCGGGCTGATGCTGCCGATGCTCCAGGTGACCGGCCTCAGCGCCGGCTTCGAGGACGTGCCGGTCCTCGATGGCGTCTCGATGACCGCCACGCCAGGCTCGACAGTCGCCATCGTGGGCCCCAACGGCGCCGGCAAGTCAACACTGCTCAAGGCGGTGTACGGGCTGGCCCGAGTGCGTTCCGGCCGAGTCGTGTTCCGGCGCGACGGCGCCGAGCACGACATCACGGGCTGGCCGCCGCACCGCCTGACGGCGCTGGGCCTCAACTACGTGCCTCAGACCGACAACGTCTTCGCCGCGCTGTCGGTGCGCGAGAATCTGCTGCTGGGGGCGACGGCGCGACCGCGGCAGGCGCTGGCGCGGATGGAGCGGCTGCTGGTCGAGTTTGGACCGCTCCGGACGGTGCTCGACCGACCCGCCGGTGCGCTCTCCGGTGGTCAGCGACAGAGCTTGGCGGTGGCGCGGGCGCTGATGTCGGAGCCGGTGCTCCTGCTCCTCGACGAGCCCTCGGCGGGTCTGGCGCCGAGTGCGGTGGGGACTGTCTTCGGCCACCTGGCCCGGCTGCGAAGCGAGGGCCTGACGATCGTCATCGTGGAGCAGAACGCGCGCCTGGTCCTGGCCAGAGCGGATAATGCCTACGTGTTGGAGGGGGGCCGCAACCGCTACGAGGGGCCCGGCCCGGAGCTGCTGCAGGACGCGCGGGTTGTCGAGCTCTACCTGGGCGGCGGGGCACATGCGACGACGCCGGCCACACCCGCGGCTGCAGACCAGTAGGGATCATTCAGGCCCAGGAGGAGAGATGGCAAGAGGCAACCAGCTGATCAGGGTTCTCGCGGCGGTCTTTGCTCTGACGATGACCGCCTGCGGCGGCGCGAGCAGCTCCTCCTCCGGCAACGCCAACTTCACTCTCAAGGTGGGCATGGTGCTGCCCTTCACGGGCGACCTGGCCACGTACGGTCCGTCGCTCGACAAGTCGGCCCGGATGGCCGTCAAGATGGTCAACGACGCGCTGAAGAAGGACGGCATCAATGTCACGGTCCAGGTGGCAGGCTCCGAGGATGACCAGACCACACCCGCGGCCGGCGTGGAGGCGGCGACCAAGTTGGTAAAGACAGACGGTGCGCAGGTGGTCGTCGGATCCATGTCCAGCGGCGTCACGCTGGCCGTCGCGCAGTCGGTCGCGATTCCCAACAACGTGCTGCTGGTCACGCCGACGTCCTCCGACCCGGCGCTGACAACCTTGAAGGGGAAGAATCAGCTGGTCTGGCGGATCTACCCCTCCGACCTTCTCCAGGGCGCTGCGCTCGCCCAGGCGATGGGCGACACCTTCGGCAAGAGCGCCACTATCAACGTAGGGGCTCGCAACGATGCCTTCGGCACCGCCCTGGCCCAGGAGTTCGAGCGAGTTTGGAAGGCCGCCGGCGGCAAGATCGGGCAGGAGGTGATCTACAACACCAACCAGGCCAGCTTCGACGCCGATGCCCAGAAACTCGCTTCCGGCAACCCCACCGCGTGGATGATCGCGGACTTTCCGCCCACGTTCGCCAAGATGGGGCCGGCCCTGGTCCGGACCGGCCAGTGGGCGCCGGCGAAGACCTTCATGACCGAGGCGATGGACAACAACGACTCTCTGAACCAGATCGGCGCGCCTGCCACCGACGGCCTCCGCGGTACAGCCGGCAGCGCCCCGGCCGGGCCGAGCGCGGACGCCTTCGAGTCGGCGTTCAAGGCGGCCAATCCAGGAGCCAAGTTCACGAGCTTCGAGGGCACGTCATTCGACGCGGTAGTGCTCGCCAGCCTGGCCGCCGTCAAGGCCGGCTCCGCCGACCCCTCGAAGATCAAGCTGCAGATGCGCGCGGTTTCCGGCCCCTCCGGTGACAAATTCGGCTGGCAGCAGCTGCCCGATGCCTTCAAAGCCGCGCAGCAGGGCAAGTCGATCAGCTACCAGGGGGCCTGGGGGCAGATTGCGTTCGATCAGAACGGCGACCCCACGGCGGCGACCTACGTGCTCTGGCAGCACCAGGCAGGCCAGACAACCAACCTCAAGACATTCCCCTTTGGCCAGCCGCGATAGCAGAACGATGGGGCCGGTTTCAGTCGGGGCTGAGCTCGGCTTCCAACTCGACCTCTACCAGGTAGCCCTCGCCGATGAGCCCGGCCACGTGGAGGGTTGTGTTGGCGGGCGCGACCTCTCCCAGCATGTCCGCGTGGGCGCGGCTCGCTGCCTCCCAATCGGCGCCAGGAGCGAGGTAAAGGCGGGTCCGGAGAACGTCCTCGGGCGCCCCGCCCAGCGCATTGAGCGCCTCAAGAGACCGCTCCAACGCGACCCGTGCCTGGCCGTAAACGTCGCCCGGATGGAGGGCCCGGCCGTCTGGGCCAGAAGCGGTGGTGCCGCTCACCGCTATTCGGTGCCCCCTTCGGGCCGCGCGCGAGTAGCCAGCCTGCTGCTCCCAGCCCCTGCCGTCTCGGTATCGAGTGGACATGGCGGCGACGTTAGCACCAACACCGACGGCCGATGGTGAGGGCCAGCATCCGCGTCAATAACGACCTCGGGGTGGCGCGCTTCGTGCGTCTGGCCGCCCTTTGCGAAGAGCTCGGATTCCAGCAGCTCTGGGTATCGCACGACCTGTTCTGGCGCTCGGCGCCAGTGCTGCTGACCGCCGCTTTCGGGGCCACATCGCGTATCCATCTCGGCGTCGGCGTATTCAACCCGGTATCCCAACATCCCAGCGAGATCGCGATGACCGCCGCCACTTTGCAGGAAGTCTCCGGCGGCCGCTTCCTGCTTGGACTCGGCGCGGGGGCTGATCAGTTCCTCGCCTGGGCCGGTTTGACGTTCGACCCTCCAGTGGCACGCACCCGCCGCGCGTTGCAGGCGCTGCGGTCGCTACTGGCGGGAGCTGCCCCCAACGCCTGGACCGCCGACGGCCGGCTGCGCACCGGGCCGTCACCGACTCCTATCTACATCGGGGCCATGGGCGCACGGATGCTGGCGCTCGCGGGAGAGATGGCTGACGGGGCGCTACCACTGCTGTTTCCGCCGGAGCATTTCGCCACCGCTGCGGAGCAGGTCGCCGGAGGCGCCCGCGCCGCCGGTCGCGATCCCTGTCTGCTTGATGTCGCCGCTTGCCTCTGGTGCTCGATCGACGCTGACGCCGGGCGGGCGCGACGTGCCCTGGCGGAGAAGATCGCCTACTACGGCGCCTCTTTCGCGCCCCACCTGCTGGCTCGGGCCGACCTCACAGTGGCGGACTTCGAGCCGATACAAGCGGCCATGGCGACCACCGACCTCGACCGTGCCAGTTCACTGGTCACTGAACGGATGCTCTCTTTGGGCGTCGTTGGGAGCCCCGACGACGTAGCTAACCGCTGTGCTGCGCTCGTCCGAGCAGGCGCCAGCCACCTCTCGTTCGGGCCACCCCTCGGACCCGAACCGGAGCTCGCGGTCCGAGCGCTCGGACTCGAAGTACTGCCGGCGCTCCGGAAGCTGGGATGACTGCGCGCCGGGCCGCTTATCTCTACGACCTGCGGGTAACCGTCGAGCGGATCGAAGGCCGGTCGGTCTGCGGCCTTCAGGTCGGCGACTGGTTTGAACTGATCGACTCCAGCCGGCTCGTGATCCCGCCCGGCCGTCATTTCTGTATCTACGCGCTGCAGGCGGTGCTGCCGCTGCTGCCCGCCAAGCAGCGCCGCCTCGCCCCCGGTGACTGGCTGGAGCGGGACTCCCTGGTCTGCTGCCCGGACCCCGAGGAGCGCCTGGTAATGCGCATCGAGCGCACCCGGCGGCGGCGGATCGACCTCGACCGGGTGACGTGACCGAGGTCGGCCTGGGCCTGCGCGGCGACCTCCCTCCGGCCGCCTACCGAGAGCTGGGCGCAGCCGCCGAGGCTGGCGGCTTCGACGTGCTCAGCGTGTTCGGCGATCTCGGCTTCGGACTGCCGCTGCCGGGGTTGCTGCTGGCTGCCATGGAGACCACCCGCATTCGCCTCGGGCCGGCCTGTCTCAACCCCTACACCACCCACCCGGTCGAGATCGCCGGCCAGATGGCCGCGCTGGACCACCTCTCCGGCGGCCGCTCCTACTTGGGGCTGGCCCGCGGCGCTTGGCTGGAGCAGGCTGGGCTGGAGACGCCGCGGCCAGTGCGCACGATCCGCGAGGCCCACGAGGTCGTCAGCCGGCTACTGGCGGGCGATGACCGCGGCTTCGAGGGCCTCGTCTACCACCTCGAACCTGGTCTCCGGCTCCATCAGCCGGTGCTGAGGCCGGCGGTGCCGCTGATGATCGGGACCTGGGGCGAGAAGCTGACCGAGCTGGCCGCCGTCATCGCGGACGAGCTCAAGGTCGGCGGCAGCGCCAGCCCGGCTATGGCCGCACTGGCCCGGGCGCGCCTGGGCAAGGCCCGCACCGCAGTGGTGATGGGCGCTGTAACAGTTGTGGACGAGGACGGTTCGCGTGCACGCCAGGCGGCCAAGGCCGATCTCGCGATGTATCTGGACGTGGTTGGCGGCCTGGACCCCTCGGGTGGAGTGGATCCGGACCTGCTTTCCCAACTCCGCAAGCTGATGAAGGCTGGCGACCGGGCGGCCGCGGCGGCCCTGATCCCGGACGACGTGCTCCGACGCTATGCCTTCGCGGGCACCTCGGGGGACGTCGCGGGGAAGACTGAAGAGCTTTTCGCCGCTGGCGTGCTTCGGGTCGAATTCGGCCTTCCACTAGGGGTCGATGGCGTGGCCAAAGGCCTTCAGCTGCTCAGCCGAGAGGTGCTGCCGCGCCTACCAGGACACATTCGGCACTAAGTCGAGCGGTGAAGAGCCCAACCTATTCCTGGGCGTTCCTATCGATTTCTGGTGCCCGCGCAGGGACTTGAACCCTGAACCTTGGGATTAAGAGACCGGCCACGAACGGTCTGCTGTGTCCTGTTTGGGCCACTTTCGTATTGGGAAGTGGGACCCCGCCATGCTGTCTGGTACGGCCTGGTGCGGCCAACTCCGGTCGACTTGGCTACAGTAATGGCTACAGGTCGGAGCTGCTTGGTTCGGGTCCCCGCGCCCTACCAGCCCACCGTCAAGCTCCTGCTGCCGGAGGGGACGTAGCGTCGCGAGAACTGGTGTAGGTCCGGACGTGCGAGTCCAACATGAGGTTCAACGGATTCCAGTGCCAGAAGTCGGTGACCGGCTCTCCTGGGCCGCTCACGTGCCAACGGCATGCTCGCGATGGTCGCTCTGCTCACCTGCTCGGCCAGCGGTGGCGCGGCAAATGGTCATTGGGCGCGGCTCGGTCCGCGAAGGTCAGTGCGGTGCGTGAGCCCATCCGGATGCAACGAAGGCCTGTCATTACTTCAGGCCCTTGACCTTCAAGTCAACTTGAGGGTGTACGGTCGCTCTGTGATCGCAACGAGGTACCGCATCGGGCAGCTTGCCGGCATCGCCGGCGTCTCGCCTTCCGCACTTCGCTTCTACGAAGAGGCGGGACTGTTGCAACCTGGCGAACGCTCCGAGGCCGGCTACCGGTTGTACGGGCCGGAGGCCGCGGGCCGGCTCCAGTTCATTCGGCGTGCGCAGGGCTTGGGACTCACCCTGGGGGAGATCCACCGGCTGCTCGACAGGCGGTTATCCTGAGCTTCACGCCGAAGCCCTCGCGCAGAACACCAATACGATCGCGGCGGTCCGCGAACTGACCGCCGGCGGCGCGCCGATCTACGCGGAGTGCGGCGGTCTCATGTACCTGGGCGAACACCTCTGTATGGCTGGCTCCAAAGTCCCGCTGTGGGGGGTCCTGCCCTTCTCCACCGCGATCTCGGGCGGGCTCAAGCTCTCCTACGCCGAGGTGCATACCACGGGTGGGCTGTTCGGGGCAGGCAGGCGCGCGCGGGCACCTGTTCCACCACTCGGAGATTCGCGGCGCCGCCGAGACCGGCCGCTGCTACCAGGTGAGAACGTGCAGTGGCGATTTGGGCGATGAGGGCTATCAGGTGGGCGGCGTCCTGGCCAGCTACATCCATCTCCATTTCGCCAGCGATCCGGGGCTGGCGCCTGCGTTCGTGGGCGCCTGCGAGAGTTTTCGAAGGGGTCGGGGCGATGCTTCCGCAAGCAGAGAGACTCCTTAGTCACTGAGCGGCCGTACCGTCGTCGGTGCTCTCCAAGCGCGGCCTGAGCTGGCCGACCAGTTCGAACCCGCCGAGCCGACGCTCTCCGGATCAGGCTTTCAGCAGCGCGCTCACAGCCGCGGTCAGATTGGCTGCAACCACGTCTGGAGCGGGGAAGATCGCATCCGGATAGTCGCCCTCGAGTTCGGTGACGTATGCAGTCTTGAAACCGGACTGTGCTGCACCCAGGATATCCCACGCGTGCGCTGCAACCATCCACGTCTCGCCGACGGCATGGTGTCGCGCGAGACCATAGGCCGCTGGGTGAGGCTTGATATGGCTGACATCGTCCACGGACAGAAGGACATCGAAGTGCTGACGGAGGCCGGCCGACTCGAGTAAGCCGCGCGTCGCCTGCTCGCTGCTGTTAGTCAGAGCAATCAGCTTGGCACCGGATCGATCTGCCGACCGGACCGCTTCTCCCAAGGAGGGCCTTGGCGAAAGCTCATTGAAGCTTTCAATCACGCGGCTCACCTCATCCTTCGTCGCCGTGACGCCCTGGCGGGCGAGCGTGCGCGGCAGGTCAGCCGAGAGAACTTCTTTGAGCGGCTTGTATCCCCCGGCCAGGGACAGGGCCATGGCATCGCGTAGGGACTGGGCGAACCAGAGTTGTAGGGTGCCGGGGGGCGCGCCGAGCTCGCTCAGCCGCGCCTCAGGGGCGCTGAGCGTGAAGCACGTTCCGATAATGTCGAAGATGACAGCCTTCCGAACAGGCTGACTCATCCCTTTTAGATCTTGCCTCCCTATCTGCGCGCGGCGCGATCCCAATGCCTCCTCCTCGGACACCGGTGCGTACCGTTCAGGCTCCCGGCGGAATTTCTCAGCGCATTGCTGGCTATCAACACACCACTCGGCACGGAGCTATTCATCAACAACCCTCCCGCGGTCGAGCAACGACATCGCCGCGCAGTAGCAGGCCTACGAGCCGGCCGTCCGAGGTGGTAATCGGAGCGCTCTCAAGGTTGTGCTCTGTCATGAAGCGGGCCATCTCGTCAATTGCCACAAATGGCCGAAACGTGCTCGGGCCCGGCCGCATTGCGGCCTCCACAGGTTGATCCGGCTCCTTCGACAATTCCTTCGACCGCAGCAAGCCCAGGACGACTCGCTCCCCGCTGACGACGACCGCTGCATCCCAGCCCTGCCCCCGCACCCGGTTCGCTACGTCTCGAAGCCTCTCCTTGATGCCGCAGGTTGGCACTTCCTTGCGGGACACGTCACCTGCTCGAGGACGACTGGCGTTGGTCCCCTCAGTGGGAAGACCGGCCGCCAGCCAATCAAGCTTGCCGTTCTCGTAGTCGTACACATCGCCGAATCCGAGACTCTCGAGCCGCCACGCGGCTCGCGGGGACATGTCTCAAGCTGTGTCCCAGCAGTACACGATGACGGGTCTGTTGCGGTCTAGCTTTTCCACTCCCTGGTCCTCAATGTGCCTGAGCGCAAGGTGGATAGCGCCAGGAAGGTGGTCCTCCTCGTACTCGGGGCTTGGCAGCACCTCAACCAGCTGCGCGCCCGCCCTCACCATACGCTGAACCTCTTCACGATCGATCGACTTGGGCATCGTTTCCGACTCCTTCCCGGCGTAGCGCCGGCCAGCGGTGGATTGCTATTTGCGATTGACCCTATGAATGAGCCAGCCGGTGATGCGCCCGCGCACACCAGACGTGGCGCGATCGATGGAGGCATCGCCGGCCAGCTGTTGGATCGCCGAGCCGTATGTCGGATATACGTGGATCGCTCGTGCGAGGTCACCGATGCGCGCACCCGACTCGATTGCCAGCGAAAGCTCGTTGATCAGTTCGCCAGCGTGCGGCGAGACGATCGAGGCCCCGGCGAGGCGTTTGCCGTCAAGGTAGAGCTTGACGAAGCCACGCTTGGCGCTCTCCGTTTCTGCGCGGTCGACGCGGCTGAGGTCGACATGATGCTCGTGCAAGTCACGCCGCCCACTCGTCGACTCGCCAGAAGTCGTTCCAACCTGACCGACAGCGGGATCGGTGAACACAGTCCAGGGGAGTCCTTCACGAACACCGTTCACCGATCCAGGCAGCAGCGCGTTTCGGGCCGCCGCATAGCCTTGCCAGCCCGCATAGTGGGTGAACTGCAGACCTCCGGTGACATCGCCGGCGGCATAGACGCCGTCGGCTGTCGTCGCAAGCCGCCTGTCAACGCTGATGGCGGCATTTCGGACCTCGATCCCAGCTCGCTCCAGGTCGAGACCTGCGATGGTCGGCCGACGACCGGTCGCGACGAGGATCGCATCGCCTTCGAGTTGGGTGCCACCTGTCTCCACCACCACCTGCGGTCCCCGCCGTGATACCCGCTCGACCGGCGCTCCGAGACGAAGATGTATACCCTCATCGGAGAAGACCTGGGCGAGCAGAGCGCTTGCGTCCGGGTCCGCCACCGGCAGAAGCCGGTCAACCTGATCCAGTAAGGTCACCTCCGAGCCGAGGCGCGCGCAGGCCTGCGCCAGCTCTGCCCCGATTGGCCCACCACCGAGGACGATCAGCCTGCGGGGGAGGCATTCCAGCTCGAAGATAGTGCGGTAAGTGAGTGCATGGACCCCCTCGATCCCCGGCACCGAGGGCATCGCGGGGGATGCCCCCGTGCATACGATCACTTTTGGGGCAGTCAGCGTTCGGCCACCGACCGTGATCGTATGGCGATCGCGAAATCGTGCGGCGCCCTGGACAACATCCACACCAATGGTTGCCAGGTCTTCCGGTGTTTCGCGGGCGGCGACGGCCGCCATAGCCGATCTGACGTGGAGAGCTACCGGCGGGTAGAAGCTTGCGGCGTTCGAGATCCACGGGGATGTTGCGGCGGCGTACGAGACCGCGGCCGCATGGATGAGGGCTTTGCTTGGAACGCATCCGGTCCAGGTGCAGTCACCTCCGAGGCGCTCTGATTCGATGAGTGCAACTCGCGCGCCGAGCCGCGCTGCCGTAGTGGCGGCGACCAGTCCTGCCGAGCCGCCGCCAAGAACGAGGAGGTCGTAGTCACTCATCTCGACCTCCACTATCGCCGAAGAGGGTGGCCACAATCGTGACCGGTATCACATAGAGTGCTGCGTTAGCTCGCTTACGCTCACGACATCTCGGGTTCCGGAGCAGGCCTGCACGACGCCGGGCAGAATCCAGCGGGTGGCGACTTTCACCCCGCCCTCGCTCCGCAATTGAGTTGCCATTTTAAACGCCTCCATTAGTTCTCGATGAGGCGGGGAGACCGGCCTACCACCGAGTCTGGAACTGATGGCGGCCTCCTTTGTGATCGGCGTCACGATTCGGTCGAGAGAATTGGTGCAGTCTTGAGGCCATGCCGGACAAGATCTGGTTCCTTCGCCGCCTGAACCTGTTCGAAGGCATGGCCCACGAAGAGATCGAGGAGATCTCACGCGAGCTGAAGATGCGGTCCTGCGCAGCTAGGCATTCGCTCATCACTGATGGCGGCGACCGGGTGTACCTGCTGAAGCAAGGCCGAGTCAGGCTGTACCACCTGACGTCTGATGGGCAGGAGGTCACGACCGCGGTCGTGACCCCGGGCCAGCTCTTCGGCCTCGCGGCCTTCATCGGAGTCGATGGAATGGCAACCCACGCAGAGGTCCTCGAGGAGAGCTATCTCTGTGAAGCCGGCGCACAGGACTTCCTCGCAATGCTGGCACGGCACCCGTTGCTCATGGCGCGAGTGGTGATGGTCATGGCCCGGCAGATCTTCCGGCTCGAGCAGACGATTGAGAGCATGGCCTCCCAGTCGGTGCCGCAGCGGCTGGCCGGCCTTCTTCTGGAGGCAATGGCCGACGGAGAGACGACTGACGAGGGGATCCTTCTGCACAGGCAGAGCCAGGACGAGCTGGCCAAACTGGTCGGCACCACCCGTGAATCGGTTTCCCGGAGCCTGGGCGTATGGCGAGAGGGGCGCTTGATAAAGATGCGGGGTCGTCGAATCGTCGTTCTGGACCCTGAGCGCCTCCGCCGGGCGGCCGACGCGCCGAGCCAGCACAACGGCCACCGCGAAGCCCGACGGGCTTGACTTCTCAGCTAGACCCCGTGCGCGCAGAGTCAGTCGACGCCAGCTCCCGAGCACGGGCAAACGTGATTTGGATCACCGAATCCGACAGCCCCAGGGACGTAGCGTTCGGTCGGTGAGCCGTGAAACCGCTGCTTCGCCCGGCGAGAGCTCGCGGCTGCAGACCTTGCCCAAGGCAGACGCTGCGGCGAGGCTGAAGCGCGATTCCGACTACGTCTTCTACGAACTGACTCGCAGCATCTGCCCGGAATGCAGGCGACCGATCGATGCCAAGGTTCTCCTTCGCTCGGGAAAGGTGTTAATGCACAAGCGCTGCCCGGAGCACGGCGAGTTCGAAGCGCTCGTCTACGGCGACGCCGAGGCCTACGTCCGGAATTCCCGCTTCAACAAGCCGGGCAGTATCCCACTCGCCTTCAGCACTGAGATTCGGAACGGCTGCCCGCACGACTGCGGCCTCTGCCCGGATCACCAGCAGCATGTCTGCCTCGGGATCATCGAGGTCAACAGTGCATGCAACATGGAATGTCCGCTCTGCTTTGCGGATGCCGGGCCAGGCTTCAACCTGACCCTGGCGGAGGTGGAGGAGATCCTCGACCATCTCGTTGAAACCGAGGGCAGCCCCGAGGTTGTGCAGTTCTCGGGCGGGGAGCCGAGCATCCATCCGCAGATCGGGCTGATGCTACGGGCTGCCAGGAAGCGAGGGATCCGGCACGTGATGCTCAATACCAATGGCAAGCGAATCGCGCGCGACGACCGCTTCCTCGCCGAACTCGCCGAGATCCGCCCCTCGATCTATTTTCAGTTCGACGGTTTCTCCGAGAACACCTATCAGCGGCTGCGCGGCGAACCCGGAATCCTGCCCGAGAAGCTGCGAGCCCTCGACCGGCTGGCCGAGATCGATTGCGGCGTCATCCTGGTCCCGGCGGTGGAGCGCGGGGTCAACGAGCACGAAGTGGGGGCGATCGTGCGCTTCGGACTTGACCATCCAGCAGTCCGGGGCATCAACTTCCAGCCCGCCTTCCACGCCGGCCGTCATGGTGACCACCAAGCGCTGGAGCGGATGACCATCCCAGACGTTGTTGACCTCATTGAACAGCAGACGTCAGGACTCTTCGTCGCCACCGATTTCGTACCTGTGCCCTGCTGCTTTCCGACCTGCAACTCGGTCAGCTATGGGTGGGTCGACGGCGACCAGGTGATCCCGCTAGCGCGGCTGCTCGACGTCGAGTCCCATCTCGACTACATCACCAATCGTGCAGTTCCCGATCTGAGCGAGGACATCCGCCATGCGCTCGAAGGTCTCTGGTCGTCGTCCGCAGTACCCGGCGGGGAGAAGGCTGCGAACGATTTCGCCCTCTCCTGCGCATCCTGCGACCTCGGCACGATCGACCTCGGCGAGATCGGGAGGCGGATGTTCATGATCATGCTCCAGGACTTCATGGACGCCTGGACGTTCAACCAGAAGAATCTCATGAAGTGCTGCAAGGAGTTCCTCCTGCCGGGCGGGCTCCAGGTTCCCTTCTGCTCCTACAACAGCGTCGGGTACCGTGAGCAGGCGCGGGCGCAGCTGGTGGCGCGGGAGCGCGAGCGCCGCCTGGCCAAGCGCGAGGGACGCCACTTTGAGCCCGTGGCCCTGACCTTCGACTTCCCGCGGCCCTGATCGTGCCCCCGGTCGCAGAGAGCCAGGCGATCAAGGCGTGCTGTGCGACCGTGTATGGGAGCGAGTGGGCGCGCCTGCTGATCGGCGATTCGATGCATCCTGGCGGCGCTGCACTTACCGAGCGGCTGGGGAGCCTCATCGATTTGGGGACGGGGTCGCGCGTGCTCGATGTCGCCTCGGGCCGGGGGGCTTCGGCACTGACATTGGCTCGGCGGTTCGGGTGCGAAGTGGTGGGAGTCGATCTCAGCCCGGCCAATGTCGCCTTCGCCCGCGAAGAGGCGCGCCGGTCCGGTCTCGATCGGTCGGTCAGGTTCGAGGTGGCCGACGCGGAGCTGCTCCCCTTTGACGGCGGTGAATTCTCCGCGGTGATCTGCGAATGCGCCTTCTGCACCTTCCCCACCAAGGCCGTCGCCGCCAGCGAGATGGCGCGTGTCCTTGCATCGGGCGGACGGGTGGGGCTCGGCGATCTCACCCGCTCAGGGGCCCTGCCGCGCGAGCTGGAGGGGCTGCTGGCCTGGGTGGCCTGCATCGCCGACTCCGGGTCCGTGGCGGACTACGTGACCTGGCTTGACGGCGCGGGTCTGTCGGTGGAGGTGACCGAGACCCATGACCAGGCACTCGTGGAGATGGTTGAACGGATTCGGGCCCGGATCTTGGCCGCGGAACTCGCGGTCGCCCTCCGGCACCTTGCGCTGCCAGGAATCGATCTGGGCAACGCGCGGGCGGTGGTGCGATCCGCTCTGGCGACGATCCGCTCGGGCGGCCTGGGTTACGCGGTCGTGACCGCGAGGAAGCCGGTCTGAGCGGTGTCGTTTCACCCTGGCCGTCAGCCTCGCGCCAACGGATACAACGACGACGCAATGGGTGTTGCCGCCCTGGCTGGGGCGGCAGTGACCAGACACCGGCGGTTCGAGATCGCCCGGGGCGTTTTGCGACCCTCATCTGCTCGCCGCCATCCCTGACACTCGCAGCCACGATCACCACACCCTCCACCAGCGGCATCCTGGCCGCGCCGGCCAGCGCGACCCTCGCGATCGTCCTGCAGGCTTCTGGTGTCAAGGTCCGATCGGCGACAGTTTGGGGAGTCGGAGCCGAGGGCGTGATACTTCCCGCAGTGGACGTCGATCGCAGAATCAGAGCGAAATGGGCTCGCCGGCTGTATGCGGTCTCTTCCGGTCAGCGTCCGCCGATCGAAAGGCGCTCGGACTCGAGGCTGTTCGTCGATGGCGTCCTCCTCAATCTCAAGCGAGAGAGGTATCGGCCGTCGGCCTGGGGGCGCTTCGTTGTCGCCTCGTCCATCCGTTCTCTGGAGCAGATCGCCGAGCATGAACGCGCCTCGGTAGAGATCGTCGGAATCTTCGCGATGCTGGTGATCCTCCGCGGTGGGCGCGCTCGCACCGCCGCAGCCTGCCTGCTCGCAATCACGCATCTCGGGCTCCTCGGAGACCGTCGGTCGATCGGCCTGGCCAATGCGTTGAGCCTTTTTCGAGCCAGTCTCCCCGTCCGTCGATGGGCGGTGCTCACCGCCGTAGGAACCGACCTCGCTGACGGTCTTGTTGCCCGCCGCGCTGGCCCGACTGCATTCGGCTCCTACGCCGATCCCCTCGCGGATCTCGCCTTCTGGACCGCGGTTGCGCTTTGTGGACCGATTGGACGCCCGGAACGGCTTGCAATCCTGGGTCTATGGACCGTCCCGGCAGCGGCCATCACGGCCGGGTATTTTGTGGCCGGTCGCTCAATCGACTATCCAAGGCCGGTCCTTGTCCGCCGTGCGTCTGCAATCGCTCAGGCCCTCCTTGCTCTTCGGTTGATTCTGCGAGTGGACCACCGAGAGCGGGCGTTCACCCGGCTCGGCGGACGCGGGCCTTTTCGATCGGCGACTGAACGCATGTCAGCAGCACGTACATGAAGCCCGCCAGCAGGAGGCCTGAAGTGCTGCGCCGCCGCAGCGCCCACCCGGCGGTGCCCAGGGCGTAACCCGTGTAGATGGGATCGTCGAGCAGCCGGTAGATTGCGGCCGCGGTTGGCTCGACGGGCGGCCGAAACTGGTCGAGATTGATGAGGGCGCCCAAACCCAGTTCCCTGAAGCCGAGGACCGTGAACAGGACCCCGCCCCCCCGCAGGAGCGCCCCGACTCGCGAGGCAAGAAAGGGGGGGACTGGTAAATCGCCGTTCGGAACTGACCGCGACGTTGCGAGAAAGGCGATCCAGGGCGGGATGATCAAGCCGGCATGGGCGAGCGCGGCCCAGCGCCCGAAGACCCTTGTGTGCAGGCACCAGTGCTGCTCGGCCCTGACGCTGGCGCTGTTGACGGCGACAGCTACAAGGAGTGCGGTGAATGGCCGCCACCCACCCGGCGCACGTCGCGCACTCACGCCACGGTTCAGCGTCATCGCCGGTCGTGCCAGGAGCATATGACGATCACTGTGGCAAAGCCATTGTGGCGCCGATTATGGACGGTGGACGGCAAACCACCTCGCGGCGCCCACGCCAAGCAGCGCTCGATCACCAGCGGCAGGCTGCAGCAGACAGCCGCCAAGGCCACCAGCAGGACTGGGTGGCCGGGGTCCCGGAGTCCGCCATCGGCGCAGGCTTCCGCGTGGACGGGATGCTCCTCATCCCCAGTCCCGTCCAATGCGGGCGGCAGGTGACGAGTCGAGTCGGCATGGCGCGCACGAGTCGGGCGCGTCGTCCAAAGAGTGCCGCAGACCTCCAATCGGAGTTGAGCGCCGAAGCGTCCAGGTGCAGGGGACCGGGCCGGAGCACCGCCAGGCGAATCGGCCCTGTGCTCTCCTTCGGCAGGGCCCGTGGGGGCGTGCTCGGGGTCGATCAGCCACTGGACCATCACCCCGCTCACAAGCGCTTGGTGCAGAGACCCCACCGCCTTCGCGCCTCACGCGCGCACCCAACCGGAGACCAAGGCGCCCTCGTCTCCGGGGTTTCGGGTACTGCGCCTCGCCTAGCCTAGCCGGGTACCGGAGGCGCGCGCCTCTTTACAGTCGGTGTTGAAAATTGGTGCGCCCGGAGGGAATCGAACCCCCTGCCTTGCGGTCCGGAGGTCGTCCTAGCCCCCTTCCATGGAGCGATGTCGTATTCGCAGAGTGCCGCTGCCGCCCGTCGTTTGACGCGATTTCGCACCCCAATTGCTGCACGGCCGAGGCTGGCGAGCGAGTGAAGGCCGACCGACGGACGTCTTCAGGCTCTGTCGCTTCAATCCCAGACCTGGGACACCTGCATTTGCGCCCCGAAGACACCATTGGACGTTACGCGGAAGCTGTTGTCCATTGGCCGCAATCTCGCTGTCTTCACCCGGTTGCCCGTGGGGTCCTAAAGAAAGCGCAGAGCCGTAAGCCTCGAATTGGTGCCGTCTGGAGTTGGCAGGTAACGAATCGGCCATTAAGCGTTCCACATTCACCGCCGTGACCACGTGATTCCCCGTGGGCCAGCGCCCGACCCCCGGCACGGCGCCAAGCCAACACTGCTGGGAATGCCGGTGTGCACGCAGCTCCGGTTGTTCATGCGTTGGAAGCAGCTCGCTTACGGATCCAGCGGCGGCAGCCCGAGGTACCGAGGTTGATCAAACTCGCCAGGGTAGCGAGCTCGGGCAGGTTGCCAAGCCAGACATTACAGGGCATCCCTGGCGACGAATGTGGATCAGCGGTCCGACGTGCTGATCGGCTGGTGCGGCCCTGGAGTCGTGAGCGGCCGGCTGCCTGCAAACGACCGTCGAAACCATGGTTGTTGAGGAGCAGCTTTGACGGAGTGCCGATGTTCCCTCTGCCGCTCTAGACTGAACAGCGCACGAGATCCCGCGACAGTCGCGGCTCATCGTGGGCGCACCTTGCCGGCACCATAGACCAGCTCGGCCGGGGGGTGCCCGCGGTTCCTCCGGCCGGTGTGTGCGCGCTCGAAGTTGT
>NZ_JBPCPN010000013.1:0-80051 GCF_050999135.1 Candidatus Dormiibacter sp.
ACAACTTCGAGCGCGCACACACCGGCCGGAGGAACCGCGGGCACCCCCCGGCCGAGCTGGTCTATGGTGCCGGCAAGGTGCGCCCACGATGAGCCGCGACTGTCGCGGGATCTCGTGCGCTGTTCAGCCTAGGACCGCATGCAGCCAAGGCCTGAATACCCACGACCCTGCCTGCGGCGGCCGGCGTGGGTCAACTGGGCGTCCAGCGCTGGCGAACCTTCCGGCCTCAGCCGGCGGCTCGCGTGCCCTTCTGCGCTGACTCATGCCTGTCCGGGATCGGCGAGCTGCTGGGGGATGTGGTCTGGTGGCTGGGCACTTTCCGCACCCCATCGGCGAAGTGCCTTTTAACTGCATTTGAGTGCCGTCGAACCCCTATTCCCCTTCTTCAGCCGCCGCTACGAGGCTCGTCAGTCCATCCAGCGCAGAGGTGAACAGCTCCGGTTGCCTGACTTGCTCCGAGGCATCGCTTTCGCGGACGATCGCGGGGAGAAGAAGAAGCACTGCTCAAGCAGCTGACTACACAGCAACAGTTCTGACCCCACGTAATGCCCCAGAGACCGGCTGGACAACATCCACGCTGTCACGGGTTGCCAACTGCGGTCCATCCCCAGGCAAGACCCGACGCAATTTGGAACATGAAGCCGTGCGCTTCGTCGTCGGTCGGGTTCACTGGGTAGCGGGGCCAATCGTTGCCTTGAGCTGCAGCGGCGGAGAGGTACTTGTTAGTACAGAACAGGGCCAGCCACTTGCCGTCCGGTCCGTGCCAGACCTCCGCCGAACGCGCAGGTTCGCTGGACGACTTCCCCGTAACTCGCGTCGAGGCTTTCGACAGGGCGGGGTACAGAGCACCGGGGTCACTAC
This sequence comes from Candidatus Dormiibacter sp., assembly GCF_050999135.1. Lineage (NCBI taxonomy): Bacteria > Bacillati > Candidatus Dormiibacterota > Candidatus Dormibacteria > Candidatus Dormibacterales > Candidatus Dormibacteraceae > Candidatus Dormiibacter > Candidatus Dormiibacter sp. The sequence goes on from NZ_JBPCPN010000013.1 coordinate 862, forward strand.
CTCCTGTGGTCCCTGACCCGCCCATGACGAACCGCCGCCCCGAGTTCGCAGTTACCCAGTCGTTTAGATGGCGTTCGACAGTCGCGGCTGGCACGGTCGCCTTGCCAGTCAGTAGATCGAGGCACCAGGTCTCTTGCCACTGGGCGGCGAATGCGCTGTTAACGGCGTCGGGGACCCCCCACGTGCCAGATGGGTAACGCATTTCGCGCAGCTCCTGACCGCTGAGCAGGGTGTCGAGCTGAGTTGTTGAGGCGCTGTACGCGGCCATTGCCACCTTGCGCACCGCCGGCGCCGGGACTTCTATCGATGAGAAGTGCGGTGGCGCGATGCTCGCTGCTCCCCACCAGCGGTCGAACCCGAAGCCTGAAAAGCCGTACCCGAGCCGATGCAGGAACATATTTACCTCGGCTGCCAGGCGGGCCATCCCGGATGTGGTCCGGAAGGGCAAGCCGTATTCGAGCCGATCGGGATCCTTGTCCGGCGGGTTCGGGAAGATCGGGGTCACGATCACGGCCTCGTTGCCCGCCCGATGGTAATGGACCCAGGCACCAACGATGTACTGGTGAGCGAGATGTGCGTAAGGCTGGTAAATGCGGTCGGGGTCGGCCGCAGGGACCTGGGTGTTTTCTCCCACAGCGTAGGGATATTGACGACGAAAGGGATAGGCCACCACCGGGTACCAGGGTTTGGCCGTGCTGGGATGAATGAACGCTACGATGTCGCGCCAAGTCGGAGGCCGGGTCGTGTCGGCGCGGGCGGGCGCCCACATGCCGACCAGAAACCGGGCTCCTGCGGCACTAAGTGACCCCACCTCTCCGTACTCCAACAGCATTCCGGCGCCGGCGTTGCGCGGTATCGACGCGTTGTTGCGAGTGTTAAATCGATCCCAGGCGTCAGCGTCCGCGTCACCGATCACCCCGCCTTTGGCACCCGTCACGTCCATTACGCGGCGCACCGGTGAGCGGTTGGTCAGCCAGTCCGTGACGGACAGCTCGCGGTATTCGGTGGGAGGCCGCTGGCGCAACCATGGACCGGTGAGTTCCTTCCCCACTGTCGGCGTTTGGTCTGGGCTGACTCCGGGCGCCTCCCGAAGGCGCAGGAGCGGAAGGTCAACGTCGACCGCACCGAGCTCCAGCTTGCGAACGACCGTCAGTGGATCGTCCCTGTATGCCCCTATGGTCGACCGGTTGAGCGTCACGCCGGCCGCAGCGTACCGGCCTGGCGTAACCGACAGGACCAGATGCGTCCAAGAGTTGACCGACGCTGTGGCGGTCAACACTCCACCGGTGTAGGCGACGTTCGTCTGGTCCTCGTACACCGGCTTGCCGTTGTCCAGAATTGCCAGCCGCCAGCTGCCTCCACCGATGGGTGTTGCACCGATCGCATCGAGCAACCGCACGCTGATCGACACTGTCATGGCGAACCGCCGGGGTGGCCTTGCAGAGTAGTCACAGCAAAGGCTTACAACTGGCGGCCTGTTTTCGGATCGTAGGTGACCTCCACCGGAACTACCTGGTCGCTCGGCAGTATTTCGATCCACTGGTCGAAGATCTCGAAGTTGTTCTTCGGTGGCGCCGATGGGGCGATGCGAAATCCGCCCTGAAGTGGATCGAAGCCTTGTTCATACACGACGTCAACCGGCGTCGAAGTGACTGTGCTGGCCGGGTCTGATGGGTCGGTATAAGGATGAGTCGTGACGGACTCGCTATGCTTGGCGTCGACCGCGTCCGCAAGCTTTTGAAGCGCTTGGAGGATGGTGAGGCCGGCAAACTCCGGCTCTGGACCCGCGTACATGTCGGTCGGTCCGATGCCGTTCGTACCTTCAACCTGTTGAAGCCAGTTGAGCGCCGCGCGTTCGTGGTGAGGGCGGATGGGGATAACCGCCTTGACCCACGGCGAGTTGAGAAACGCATTGCGAAGGCTGTCGCCGTCGAGCTGCAGCAGCCAGCCAAGCGAGCTGCCGAGGCGGGCCGGAGTGGAGTCACCGGTGATGTAGTAGTTCGCATCGCGATCGGCTTCTGCTCCACCCCAACTGACGCCCGCCTGAACCTCGTTGCCTAGGACATGAGCGGGATCAGGAATCATCAATGGTTTGCCGTCGGAGCCGTACTGCGGAGTTCCATCGGGGTTCGTGAGAGGAATTAGGTCGGGCGCCGCGCCGTGAAGCCGCGGCCGCCACCACTCAGGCGCCACGAAGTACAACATCTTGTCGATGTCAAATATGGAATTGAGCAGCTCGGAGACAACGTGGCGCGTACGGTCGTCTGGAAATTGGATCCCTTTTGTGAGCATATCCTGGAGCAAGGCGCGATAGACGACAATGCGTTCCTCTTCGCGGAGTTCGTCATAGGGTCGGGGCTTGATGTCACGGGCCTGCTTGATACGGTCAGTGGCGGCCGCGAAATAGGCCTCTTGGAAGGCCAAGTTGTGCTCGCTGGTCGCAGCCGAGGCGAGCTGCGCATTCTGGTCGTTCACGCTCTTCAAAAGGGCTTTCGATGGAACGTAGTACGGCGTGAACTGCAGCGTGAGGTTGGGATTGCTGTCATCCGTGAACCCACCGTTCAGGCCGACCAGCACCGAGGTGATGTTCAGCTCCCCCTCCGGGGTTGTGGAGACGTCCTGGTTCCGATAGCTGAATCCCCAGTTGGGGCCGGAGGCGACGACGATCTCCGCCTTGTCAAAGAGATAACCGGAGCGGGGAGCGATCAGCTGCACGACGAGAATGGGGACGAAGCTGGGGCACTGGTTGTCGTCAAAGGTGTATTGCCAGTTGATGGTTACGGGATCTGCCTTGACTCGCGCTTCGGGGACGGGCACTGACTGCGGGTTGGGATTGGCTGGGATATCCGGCGGCTTGGTGATATGGATGAGGTTGGCGATTCCGAGGGTCTTGCCCGCGTCGTCGACGTAGGTCTGCCAGCACATGTAGGTGCCGACGTCTTGTACCTGGACACCTAGTTGGCGCATCTTGCGCCGCAGCTCATAGTTGATAAGATGGTCGGTCGTGTTGGCGAGGAGATATCGCTTACTGGAAACGTCGGTATTCTCGGTGACGGTCTTGAGCGTCGTCTTGTAATTGGTAGTGATCTCCTCGGACAACGTCTGCGTTTGTTGGCGCATCTGCTTATGGGTGTTTTCGCGGGCGTTCTGCTGAGTGGTGTCCAGGCCAAAGCTGGCGGACTCATTGGCGCTTCCCCACGCCCAGTTCTGGTTAGAGTTCGCGGTAGCACCGAGCTTCGTGTTCTGCTGGTTGTCTTGTTTGACGGCTTCTGAAAGATCGTCCTGGGTCGTGTTGGTTGTAGCCGACTTTCGGACGACTTGGGTTGAGGCCTCAATCGTCTGCTCGATGGTAGTCTTCCGCGTGCTTACCTCGACGAGCTCGACTGACGCGCCGGGCGACAACCATACGTGGCTCACTGGCACACCGAGGAAGGTATCCAACTCAAAGAAGTACTCTCGGAACAGGTGGACCAGCCCGATCGGCGACAGACCAACGCGATCTAGATCTTGGTGCGGATCGATGGTGTCGAACGGATTGTCAGAGGTTCCGGGACCAAAGATGTCGCCAAGTGATTTGAATTGCAGGGAATCGTAGATTATGTGCTTCAGATCACCGATGGCGCCGCGAGTCTTGAAGTCGAGCAACAGGCTCGCGAGGGCGGTTTCGTGCTGGAGCTTGGTCGTGATCACCTTCGCAGCTTCGTTCTGAGTGCCGCCGGCCCGAGTGTTGTTCTGTTGGTGCCAGAGTGTTGCGTACTCGGTGATGGCGGCGGTCTTCACGGGGCCGTCGAGCGTGCGCTGCACCAGGTCGGGCGTGAGTTGCTCCCACACGCTATCGCTGTACTGCGCAGGCAGGACGTGAGCGATTTCGCGCAGCAGGACGCTGTTGAAAATGGGCCCCGGCTGGGGAGCATAGGTAGCTGGCGTCAACTGGCCGATGTTGATAACTTGACCGTCGATTTGAATTGGTAGGCTGGACGCGAATCGATTGACCGAAGAGGCGTACAGCTGAGCACGGTCGATGCCGTAGCCACCGAAGAAGCGATGGACCGTGCGGGCGGACTTCCAGCCGAGAAGTGGTTGATAAACGCCGAAGAGTTCGCTGGAGTAGGGAAGAATTCCCTTGTAGGAACTCAGGTCGCTGAAACGTGACACAAGCTGTCGCTCCTTATTCAGTGAACGGCGGACTAGTCAACGATCCGGATGACGCGGTGCAGTAGCCTATTCTCACCTCCGCCCGGCTCGGGATGAGCAGGCCCACACCTCTATTCAGTGCCTTCAGCAGCGGCTAGGAGTCCTTTCACGTTCAGGGAAAGGGTAAACATAGTTAGTTCGCCCGACGCGTCCCGAGGCCACTCACTAGGCGGTCGGTCCCAATAGAGCTCCACTCCATTGCCGTCGGGGTCGTCCAAGTAGATTGCCTCACTCACACCGTGGTCGGACGCGCCGGTGATCGGCCAATCCGCCGCGAGGAGCCGCTTCAGCGCACCTGCCAGCTCCCGCCGGCTGGGATAGAGGATGGCGTGGTGGTAGAGACCCGTCGTCCCCGGCGCCGGCGGCGAGCCGCCCTGGCTCTCCCAGGTGTTGAGCCCGATGTGGTGGTGGTAGCCGCCGGCGCTTAGGAATGCCGCCTGGCTGCCGTAGCGAATGGTCAGCTCGAATCCAAGCACTCCCGCATAGAAGGCCAGCGAGCGCTCCAGGTCGGCGACCTTGAGGTGGACGTGGCCGATGCGGACTCGAGGGTCGATCGGCTCGGTCATCGCACTCATTTTTCCGGCTCTCGCCCAACTCCGATGGTAGCGGCGGGACTAGCCGCCCAGCTGGGCCAGCTTCTCGTCGATCCTGCGCTCGGATGACCGTCGCTCGAGCTCGTCCGCCTGGGAGAGGACGACGAACTTCGCGTACCCCGCCAGGCGAGGATGCACCTCCTGCACCCGCCGAAACATCTCCTGTGCCGCCAGGCGGTAGTCAGGATGGCCCTGGGGCGTCGTCCGCAGCTCACAAAGGTGAAAGATCTCACGCAGGTTCGCGGAAACGAACCAACGCAGCCGGTAGGCGAGCGGCACCGCATATTGAGCGAGGGACGGGCCTAGGTCGGCGCTGATTCGCTCCTGGGCTCGCGCCGCCGCCTCCTGCGCCGCGGCGAAGCGGCCGGCGAGACCGGCTTCCGCCAGGCCGGCAGGCAGGTCGTAACCGAGGCCTGTACCGAGCAGCTGACGATCCTGCGTGAGCATGCGGTGCCGCTGCAAATCCCGGTAGGCGGCGAAGTTAGCGGTCAGCTCGAAGGTGTAGACGGCGTGCTCCAGGGCGCGCGGCGCCTTGTGTCGGCGGTTGGCGCGGTCCCCCAGCAGCGCGTCCAGTACCTTGGCCGGCTCCACGCCCACCGCGGCCAACTCGTCCCAGCCGAGATCGGAGTGCGGATAGAGCGCGGCTGCCACCACCTTCGCTTCAGCTTGCGGGTCGTGCTCGATCAGCCTCACCTCAGGACCCTGCGGACCGCCGGAGGCACGCGGGGCAAGCATCGACAGCTTTCCCCTCACGGTCTTGAGACGAGCCGCCGCAGGTGCCCCGTAGCGCTCGTCCAGCGCGCGGCGCACGAAGGCGGGGATCACCTTGGTCAGCTCGCTCTGAAGCTCGCCGCTGAGCGCGCGCACTTCCGGCAGCTCTGATGCCGCCGACTTGGTGATCAGGTACTCGAAAGCGCGGCCGTTGCCATAGAGGCCCAGGTTGGTCAAGGTCGCCGCTGGGAGCAGGCCGCGCAGAAGGTCGAAGGCCTTGGCTCGAGTAGCGGACATCCAGGCTCTTTCGCCCTCCCCTCCCTGCTGCGGAAAGCGGTGCCGGACGTGCTCCAGGACGGGTGTCAGCAGCTCGCTGAAAGTCTGAAAGAGGCTGTCCAGCGCCGGCTCATAAGCCGGGTGTCGCAGCTCCGCGCCACGGTGATAGAGAAAGCGACCGTCGGCGCCGGGCCGGTCGAAGCGCACATAGCGGGTTGACTTCTCGAGCGGCGAGAGGCCGATGCGCGAGTCCTCCAGGGCCTTGGCGGCCAGCGTCGAAACGCGCTCAATCGCCACGTGGGCTCCGGCCAGCTCAGCCACCGAGTCATCGCCGTAGCCGATCAAGACCCGCTGGTAGAACGCCTCTGCCCGCTCGGAGGAAACGCGCTCGTCGGGCGGTGAGCCGGTCGGGTCCAGGCTGATCCCTGCGTCGGGATCCACCAGGAACTCATCCAGGAGCACCCGTCGCAGGCTCTTCTCCGTCCGAGAGTAGCGGGAGAAGAGAGCGCCCTTCACCACCTCCGGGAGATTGCGCAGCGCGAAGACGCGGCCGTCCAGGTTGGTGAGATAGCGCTCGAGCCGAGCCCGTTCGGCGGGGTTGAAATCATCGGCCGGAGCGGAGCCAGCAGCCATCCGGACCACGATAGCCGGGCTTGCTCGGCACGGCGCGACACCCCCGGCAGCTACAGCACCGTCGCCCGCAAAGTCCGCGCCCGCTACGGTGACCGCATCCCCTCGGTCCGCGTAAGCTCAGAGCACGAGGTTCGTAGTACCAAGCTCCACCAAGCCCATCGGCTAGCTGGAGTCCCCCGGTCGGGTAACCAAGGGGGTGCGGGCCTCGCCGCGCCCCAGCCGCGCACCGTCACCCGCGCCGGTTACCGCCGTTCAGGCGGTCGCTGAGCGTCGGTCAGCTGGCCCGCAGGTGAACCGTAAGCTCGCCCCGCCGCGCCAGCTCGCGCACCTGCTCGCGGCTCAAGCGGACTTCGACCGGGTCGACCCGGGGCCGGGATTCCTGCACGGTCAGCCCCAGCTCGATGAGGTGCCTGAGCACCCGCTGGTAGCGCTCGCCGCGCTCAGCAGCCAGGGCCTTGACGTCGGCCAGCAGCTGCTCGGGCAGTCGCAAGGAAATCGCCACTTTCGGCACCCGCAGGTTGCGGAAGTCGGCGGCCTCCAGTTCGCTCAGCGGGCTCCAGATTTGGCTTTCCACCCAGGCGTTGAGCTCTTCGACAGACATCCGCTCAAGTTCCTCGGTCGTGGCTTCACGGGTCATCATGTCTCCCAGGCCGTGATCGGCCGTAGTACTCCGGCCGCTGGTCGTTCCGCGATGACCGTCAGCCGTCGCCCGCTGGGGGTTTTGCCGACGACGCGAAGCTCGCCGCCCCGGCCGCGCTGCCGCAGGCTCGACGGCGACTGCAAGACTTCCTCGACTTCCGTCGGGCTGATGCGGCGCGCCGCGTTGTCCTCCAATAGGTGGCGTCGGTTTCGTTCGTCCCATATGATTCTCGCCACCCAATATACAACCGCGTGGACAATGTATATGCATTCCCAGCAGAGGTCTAGGGTCGGGCCTAGAGCATCGCCTTGAAAGGTCTGCTTGCACCGGCTGCTGGGGACCGCCGCAGGCATGTGCACATAATCCGATGCACATAATCCGAAGCCGTGGACGCGATCTTGGACATCGACTGGGCTGAGCATTGGCGGCTGCTGGCGAAGGCTCGCCAAAGCGCCTCACCGGGAGCTGACCACTGGGCCGGTCGGGCAGGTCGCTTCGCCCGCTCGATCAGACATCAGCCTGATTACTTCCTCACCTTTTTGGAACCCTGGCTCAATTCGCACAAGACCGCCCTGGACGTAGGTGCGGGCGTCGGCCGCCACTCCCTCCCCCTGGCCCGCCGGCTGGACTGGGTGACTGCTGTGGAACCCTCGGAGGCCATGCGCGAATTGATGCCCGGCGCTGACAACCTGACGGTGATTGCAAGTGAGTGGCTGGACGCAGAGCCCGCTCCCGCTGACCTGGTCATCTGTGTTCACGTGCTGCAGTTGGTTCCGGATGCCGCACCCTTCCTGGAAAAGCTGAGCGCGAGCGCGAAGGAGCGAGTCTTCGTGGTGATGCGGGACGCGCCCTTCGGCCATCCGGCTCAGCAGATGCCGGGCGCAGTGCGGGCGCGGGAGCCGTGGCTGCGTGATTGCCTGCTGCTCCTGCGGCAGCTGGGCCTTGAGCCGGAGCTCGCCATGTTTCGCTACCCGGTCAGCTTCCACTACGCCAGCGTGCAGGAGGCGCTTCGCGACTGCGGCCAGGAGGACTTCGATTTAGAGCGGTCGAAGGAGGTGCGGAGCTGGCTGGAGAGCAGGCTGCAACGCGGGCCCGATGGGGATCTGGTCTTCGCCGGCGGGGACACTGTAGCGGGCGTCCTGCACTGGGCGCCGCAGCGCGACCCGAACTGACCAGTCACCCGCGACCGCCGGCACTCGTTCCCTAGCCTGACTTCCGATGGACAGCGGAGAGGTGATGCTGCGGCCTGTCAGGCCGGCCGATCGAGAGCGAATCGAGGCCATCTGCGAGAAGGTCTGGGAGGGGCGGGACCACGTGCCGCACCAGCTAGACAGCTGGCTGGCCGATCCCGCCGCCACCTTCCAGGCCGCCGAGCGGAACGGCGAGGTGGCTGGCATCCAGCGATTGCTGCCGGTCGCGCCCGGGATAGTTCTTTACCACGCGCTCCGGGTGGCGCCCGAATACCGCCGCCAGGGGGTGGCCCGCTCCATGCTGCGCCAGGCCCTGATGGAGGCCCGCCGGCTCGGTTTCAGCGAAGTACGGCTCTACACGGGCGAACCCGAGGCGGCCACTCTGTTCCGGAGCGAAGGTTTTCAAGAGCTGACTGACTGCGTCACCTGGACAGGTGCACGGCTGGAGGGTGGTGAGCTCCCCGAACTGGCTCGGCCGGGCGACGTGCAGGTCTTGGCGCGGCTGGTCGAGAGCGATCCCGCTCTGGCCGCGTACGGCGGAGTGACCGCTGACTGGAGCGGCCCGCTGAGGCCCGATGCCGACCTGCTCGGCAAGCTGATCGACGAGGGTTTGGTCAGGGTCGGACCGGGGAGGCGCTCGCTCGCACTCCTGCGCCGCAACTGGCTGCCCGAGATGGCGGTCACCTTCCTGGCAGGGACCGGGTCGTCGCTGGAGGAGCTCCTCTACCGCCTCCGGGCTGAGGCTGACGCGCAGGCCGTGGCGGCCTGCTCGCTGTTGGCGCCACAGGATCACCCTGCCGCTGACACGTTCCAGGCGGTTGGCTACGATCGGGCCCACGATGAGAAGCACGCCCTTATCTACTCGCGTGGGCTCTGAGCGGCCGCCGCGGGCGGTGCACAGGTGAGCCGGCGTTACGTCATTCTGGGCAACGGCATCGCCGGCCAGACCTGCGCCGAAGAGCTTCGGGCCCAGGACGCCGAGTGCTCGATAGTAATGATCGCCGCCGAGCGGCATCCCCTCTACAACCGGGTGGCGTTGCCGCGCTACCTACGCGGCCAGGTTCGAGAGGAAAAGGTGATGATGCGCTCGCTGGCGCAGTACGCAGAGCGGGGGCTGGAGATCCATTTCGAAACCTGGGCCACCGAGGTGGACGCCAAAGCCCAGCTGGTGCGCACCAGCCGTGGTCAGGAGTTCCCCTATGACGCGCTGCTCATCGCCACCGGCGGCAGGCCCAAGCCGCCGCCCTGGCCTGGCTCCGACGAAGTGCCTGAGATCTACGGCTTTCAGACCCTGGACGACACCAAGGCCATCATCGCCCGGGCTGAGGAGTGCGAGCGTGTGCTCGTCATGGGCGGCAGCTTCATTGCCTACGAGCTCGCCGAGGGGCTTGTCCATCGCGGCAAGCGCGTCACCTGGATCATGCGCGGCCCTTGGTTCCTCCGCTACATCCTGGACGCCGAAGGCGGCCAGCTCTGCCGGCAGCTGGGCGAGGCGATGGGCGTGGAATTCTGTTGCGAGGACGAGGTCCAGCGCTTTTCCCGGCAGAACGGTCTCTTTCAGGGCGAGACCCAGCAGGGCCGCCGAGTCGAGTTCGAGATGATGAGCTACGGGGTCGGCCTTGACTACTACGTAGAGCCTGCCCAGGGCACGGGGGCTGAGTTGAGGCGCGGCCTCGTGACCGACGTGCGCCTGCAGACTGCGGCGCCCAATGTCTATGCGGCCGGCGACATCGCTGTCTTCTACGACTCAATGCTGGGCAGGCACAACCAGATGGGCACCTGGGACAACGCTGAAGCGCACGGTCGCACGGCGGCGCACAACATGGCAGGGGCGGGGGAGGATTTTTTCGACGTCCCGACCTACACCACCACCATGTTCGGCTCCACCCTGGCGGTGATGGGGATCACCCCTGACATCGAGCCCGAACTCGAGTCGGTGCGCACCTACTCATTCGAGCAGAAGTTCTATCGCAAGCTGTTCTTTCGGGCCGACCGGCTGGTGGGCGCCATCATGATCGGACCGCCGAAGGGCCGCAAGAAGCTGATCGAGATCATGCGCTCGCAGGCAAGGATCGAGCGGCCGAAAGAGGACCTCCTGGACCCCACCAACCTGGTGTGAGTCGCATCGGGGGGCAGCTGGCCAGGGGGGGCTGGGCCGCAGAGCTCAGGACCGCGGCGGGGTCGACCACGCCACCGCTATGCCAGCTCCGGGCACTCCCAAAAGGATGTCTGTCCCATGGTCAGCGCCTTCCTGCTGTTACTCCGGCTCACGCAGCGACGATGTAGATCACCTCGACACCGAAGGCTGTATAGACTGGCGCCGCCCGACGGTCGGCGCTGATGAGCGTGTGATTGTGGTGCGCTGCGGTTGCCGCGATCAACGCGTCATAGAGCGCCCCGCCACGGATGCCCAGTTCGATCGCCGCTCGCAAGCCGTTCCGCGCCGCGCTCGCAGGCAGCACCAACCATCGAGCTCGAAAGCGACGCTCGAGCCATTCAAGTACGACCGCCGGGGCGAGCCGTTGGCCCGCAGGCATCCGGCTCATCGCCGCAGTGGTCTCGTAGGCCACGTGAGCAATCAGGGACGACTGCTCTGCAGCAAGCGCCTTGACCGCGGCCTCGTGTGCTACGTGCCACGGTGCCGCGGCTGCGATCGTGACGCTCGAGTCAGGGGCGATCATCGACGCACGCGATAAATCGCCGCACGCACGCCCTCAACTGTCAGAGGCTCCATCGGGCCGTCGGTAACAATCACCGGCTGGCCTTGATGGTCATCGATGCGCGCTGGCGCGTCAGCCACCGCCAGCTCGATCACGCCGTCGCGCGCTACGACCTCGAGCTCCGCTGACCCGCTGATTCCCAGCTCGCTGCGAAGTGCTTTCGGCACGACCAAACGGCCTACCGAATCCATGGTAATTCTCATGGGAAGAGATTACCAAGGACTGTCTCGATCCGGCATGCTCTTCTTACGGGGTCGATGAGGGCGCCCGCGAGGCTGGCGAAAGGGGAGCCCGCGGTCCCGGAATCGCAGCTTCCGCCCCCGATAGTCGCCCGCTGCGGCCAGGGCGTACGCTCTGGAACATGATTCAGCGCGAGCTCGTGGACCGCCTCTCCGAACTGCCCTGGCTGGACCAGGTGGCTGACACCGTCAGCGGGCTCACCAACCCGATCCTCGACTCCGTGGCCGGGCTCAAGGATCTGCTGCACGGACGCTGGCTCGGCCACGCACTGCATCCGGTGGTGACAGACCTGCCCATCGGTTTCTGGATCTCCTCATTGCTGCTGGACCTGGTCGGCGCCGGCAAGTCCGCCGGACTGTTGAGCGCGGCCGGCTCCGTTTCAGCCTTGGGCGCTGTGGCGACCGGGCTGGCCGACTGGACACCCACCTATGGCAGTGAACGCCGCCTGGGAATGCTGCACGCTCTGCTCAATACCGCGGGCCTGGCCTGCCAGGTGGTCTCGCTCAGCGCCAGGCTGCGCGGGCATCGGCTACGTGCTATCGGCTACTCAGCCACAGGTCTGAGCATCAGCTCGGCCGCTGCCTATCTGGGCGGCGAACTGGTCATGAACAACGGCGTGATGGTCAACCACACAGCCTGGGAATCAGGGCCGCAGGACTGGACAGCCGTCGGCGCGAGCTCCGACTGGGAGGAGGGCCAGACGAAGCCGCTGGAGGCCGGCGGCCGGGCGCTGTTGGTGTCTCGCTTCGGCGGTCAGTTTCAGGCGATCAGCGCCACCTGTTCCCACGCGGGAGGCCCGCTCGGCAAGGGCGAGGTGAAGGGTGGGGTGGTCACCTGTCCCTGGCATGGCTCCCAGTTCCGCGTCGACGATGGGGAGGTGGTGAGAGCGCCGGCGACCTTCTGCCAGCCGCGCCTCCAGGTCCGCGTCAGCGACGGCCAGGTGCAGGTCAAAGCCTAGGCCGGCAGCGCGAGGCGTCCGGCAAAGGCGCAGTCCGAGGGCCGGCGGTCTATTCAGCTTGGGCCGGGCTGCCTGAAGTGGGCGCGGCCTAAGCTTCTTGTCACATGTCCCGCAGATACGGCCAGGGGCCGTTCGATCCCTTCGAGCGATCCCCGTTCGAGGGCTTCCAGCAGGTGAAGCTGCCCCGGCCGCCGCGGCGCTTCTGGATTGGCCTCGGCTTCTTCGCCGCCGCACTGGCGGTGTTCATCTTCACCCAACCGCTGATCGGCTTCATCACCGAGAACCAGTGGTTCGACGCGCTGGGGCTGGGGACCGTCTACAGGACGCGCGTGGCGACGCAGTTCTGGCTCTTCCTGATCGCCTTCCTGCTGGCCTTCCTGGTGGCCGGGCTCAACGGCTTTTTGGCCCTGAGCATGAACGCCAGCGGCGGCCTCCGCGCGGTGGGGATCCGGCGCCGGATCGTCAGGACGCCACGGGGCTACCTGGCGCTCGGCGTCAGCCTGTTCCTGGCTCTGATCCTGGGCCTAACTGCCAGTTCCAGCTGGCAAGAGTGGCTTCTCTTCATCAACGCTCGTCCGAGCGGCGTCAGCGAGCCGCTGTTCGGCCTGGACGTGAGCTTTTATCTGTTGACGATGCCGTTTCTGCGAGCGCTGCAGAGCTGGCTCTTTGGGCTTGTCTTCTTCACAGGACTGCTGGCAGCCGGCCTCCACGCCTGGAACGGGCTGACCATCGATTTCCGCTTCTCGCGCCGCGCCATCGGCCATCTCTCGGCCCTGCTGGGGCTGCTGGCACTGATTATCGCGTTCGGCACAGTGCTGGACCGCTACAACCTGGTCTCGGCCCACAACGGCGTCGTCTACGGCGCCGGTTACACCGACGTGAACATCCGCAGCGCACTGGCAGTGTTCCAGGCACTGCTCGCCCTGGTGCTGGCAGTGCTCCTCTTCGTCAACCTGGCCATCCGCCGCGTGGTGGTGCCCGCCGGTTCGCTGGCTGTCTGGCTGATAGCGGCAATCCTGATCGGCGTGGTGCCCAGCGTGGTGCAGCGAGTGCAGGTCCAGCCCGCCGAGCCGAGCCAGGAGGCGCCCTACATCCAGCGGGAGATCGACTACACGCGAAAGTCGTACGGCATCGACCACGTGCAGGTGCGGCCCTACGGCGGGAACGCGTCGATCACGAGCCAGGACCTGGCCAACGACAGCGCCACCATCGACAACCTGCGGCTTTGGGACGACACCCAGATCCACGAGACCTACCAGCAGCTGCAGTCCATCCGCACCTACTACTCCTTCCCCCAGATCGATCTTGACCGCTATCTGGTCGACGGCCGAACCCGGCAGCTCCAGATCAGCGCCCGAGAGCTGGAGCCTGACCGTTTGCCGAGCCAGGCCCAGCGCTGGGTCAACCAGCGGCTGGAATACACCCATGGCTACAGCGTGGCCGCCAGCCCTGTCAGCGCTGTCGCTGGCGAGGGTCTGCCTGATTACGTCGCTCGGGACATCCCCACCCAGGGCCCGCTCACCGTCACCCGGCCCCAGATCTACTTCGGCCAGACTGGCGCGTACGTGCTGGCGCCCTCGAAGGCGCAGGAGTTCGACTACCCGCAGGGCGATCTCAACGTGCGGACCAATTACTCAGGTCAGCATGGTGTGCCCCTGTCAGGCGCCAACCGAGCGTTGTGGTCACTCCGGACCGGCGACTTCAACCTGTTGGTCTCGGACCAGATCTCTAACAAGACACAGATGCTGTTCCGGCGCAACATTCAGGAACGGGTGAGCGCGATAGCCCCTTTCCTGGACCTCTACGACAACCCCTACGTGGTCGTCTCGAAGGCCGGCAGGATCTACTGGATTCAGGACGCCTACGTTTCCGCTGACGGTTATCCCTACGCCCAGCCGGTCCCCCTGACAGTGGACCAAGCCGGCGGCCACAACTACGTTCGAAACTCGGTCAAGGCGGTGGTCGACGCCTACGAGGGGACAGTTGACTTCTACATCTCTGACAGCCACGACCCCATCATCGCCGCGTACTCTCGAGCCTTTCCCAATCTGATGAAGCCGCTCTCGGCGATGCCGACCGACCTGCAGGCGCACCTGCGCGTGCCGCCCAAGCAGTTCGAGATCCAGGCGGTCATGTACGCGACCTATCACATTGCGGACTCAAACGTGCTCTACAACCGTGAGGATGTTTGGGACCTGGCTCTGGCCAGGCCCTACTACGTGCAGATGCGACTGCCCGGCGAGTCTCGGGTCGAGTACCTGCAGATCATCCCCTTCTCGCCGCGCAACAAACAGAACCTCACAGGCTGGCTTGCGGTGCGCAATGATCCAGGTCACTACGGCGAGCTCATCGCCTACGTCTTACCCAAGGACAAGGTGGTGCTGGGACCGCAGCAGATCGCCAGTCGCATTCAGCAGACTCCTGCCTTCTCCAGTGACAAGACGCTTCTCAACCAGCAGGGCTCCGGGCTCATCGAGGGCAATCTGTTGGTGGTGCCGATCGGTGACTCCTTTCTCTACTTCGAGCCGATCTACCTGCGAGCGACAGGGTCGGGGAGCAGCTTGCCCGAGCTGAAGCGCGTGATCTTGACGGATGCGACCGGTCAGACCCCTGTCGTCTACCAGCCGACACTGCAGAATGCGCTCGCCCAGCTGATCGGTGAGCAACCTCCGCCTACGCTGGGCACGCCGGGCCAGCCAGCGGGTCCAGCTCCGGCCGGGGACACACAGAAGCAGATCGCCGATCTGGTCACCCAGGCGAACGCCCTCTACACCGATGCCCAGGCGGCTCTGAAGCGGGGTGACCTGGCGACCTACGCCAAGGATGTGGACCAGATCGGGCAGATCCTGAAGCAGATCGACGCTCTCCAGCACGGCACGCAGCCGGCACCACCGCCGGGCACGAGCGCCTCGCCAGGCGTGCCGACGCCGCAGCCATCAGCCTCCCCGTCTCGCTCGCCATAGGCAGAGTGCGTCCGCGGGGTCAGAGATCCAAAGGGAGACACAAACGATGCGAGAAGCTGTGATCGTCGAGGCGGTGCGGACGCCGATGGGCAAGCGGAACGGCCAGCTCCGCGACCTGCACCCGGTTCTGCTCGGCGCACTGGTGCTGCAAGGGCTGCTCGAGCGCGCGGGGCTGGCGCCGGCCGCGGTGGATGACGTCATCTTCGGCTGTGTCACGCAGACTGGCGAGCAGGGCCTCAACGTCGGCCGCAACGCGTGGCTGACCGCGGGCTTCCCGGTCGAGACGCCGGCCACGACGGTGGATCGCCAATGCGGCTCCAGCCAGCAGGCCATCCACTTCGCCGCCAGCCTGGTCCAGAGCGGAGCCGCCGAAGTCGTGGTCGCCGGCGGCGTCGAGTCGATGTCGCGGGTGCCGCTGGGCGCGAACGTGACGCAGGGGCCTGGTCTGCCCTATCCGCCGGAGCTGCTGGAGCGCTACAACCTGGTCCCGCAGGGAATCTCGGCGGAGCTGATGGCGCGCAAGTACGGCATCAGCCGTCAGGCGATGGACGAGTTCAGCGTGATGAGCCATCGGCGGGCGGCCACCGCCACGCGAGAAGGGCGGCTGGCCGGCCAGATTCTGCCGCTGGAGGTACCCGAGAATGGGCATAGCCGCACGGTGACGGTGGACGAGGGCATCCGGCCGCAGGCCAGCTACGAGGCTGTGGCAGCCTTGAAACCGGCCTTCAGCCCTGACCATTCGATCACGGCCGGCAACTCGAGCCAGATCACCGACGGCGCCGCCGCGGTGCTGGTCACCTCGCCGGAGAAGGCGGCGGAGCTACGGCTGCGGCCGCGCGCGCGCATCCTGGCCCATCGCGTGGTCGGCTGCGACCCTGTGCTGATGCTGGAAGGGCCCATCCCCGGTACGGCGGCGGTGCTGAAAGCGGCCGGCCTGGCGCTGGCCGACATCGACCTATTCGAGACCAACGAGGCGTTCGCCTCGGTCGTGTTGGCCTGGGCGCAGGAGACAGGCGCCTCGCTGGCGAAGACGAACGTCAACGGTGGTGCAATCGCGCTGGGCCACCCGCTGGGAGCTTCCGGCGCCCGGCTGATGTGTCACTTGCTCTATGAGCTCGAAGCCCGCGAGCAGCGCTACGGCCTGCAGGCCATGTGCTGCGGCGGCGGCCTGGGCACTGCCACGATCATCGAACGCCTGCCGTAGTGGCTGGAGTGCTGACCGGCGGGCTGGTCTGCCGCTCGCCCGTGGGCCTTAGTGGCGAGCCAAGGATCTGCGCCGGTTGAGCGATGAAAGCGACAAGCTAGCCGCTGAATCCTATTCAGTGATCATTCGCCCGGAGTGGTCAGGGTTGATAGGACTCGACTGGGCCCGCCCCCTTCTTGGCTGGCAGGACGATCGAATCGTGGACCTGCCGCGTGGAATCTCGCGTCACGAGGTCCGCTTCCTGGCGCTCCACGGTGCAACGTTTGCGTTGAAGGAACTGCCGGGTGGACTGGCAACGCGTGAATATCACGCACTCCGCCGCCTGGAGGAGTTGGGTGGCTCAGCAGTGCGGGCGGCCGGGTTGGTGCTGCGTAGGTTGTTGGATCCCGGCTCCGAGCAGTCAGGCGTTGTCATTACGCGTTATGTGGACTACTCCTTCTCCTACCGAGAGCTGCTCTCGGGCGAAAGCTTCGGTCCTCGCCGTGATCAGCTCCTGGATGCGTTCGCCTTCCTGCTTGTCGAGCTCCACCTCCTCGGCTGCTTCTGGGGCGATTGCTCACTCTCAAACGTGCTCTACCGCTACGATGCCGGCGCCATCGAGACTCTGCTGGTCGACGCGGAGACGACTGCACTGCATCCCAGCCTTTCCGACGGGCAGCGGCAGCACGATCTCAGCATCATGATCGACAACGTGGGGGGCGAGATGGGCGACATTGCCGCCGTACAGGGCGTGTCTCTTGACAGCGCCGACCTGGGCTTGGGCGACGACATCGCCCGTCGTTACGAGAGGCTTTGGACCGAGCTGGGCAGCGAGCAAAGGATTCCGGTGGATCGCCAGTACCTGATCACTGAGCGCATCGCCAAACTCAACGATCTGGGCTTCCAGGTGGATCAACTGGAGGTCATTCCGCACCCAGGCCGCGACCACCTGCACCTGCGGCTCAAGGTCGGAGATCGTAACTTCCACAGCAGCCGGCTGCGAGAACTGACGGGCGTCGAAGCCGCTGAGAACCAGGCCCGCCAGATCCTTGCCGACCTCCGCTATTTCGAAGTCAAGGAGGGCAGGGGCGAGTCGGCCAAGCCGCTGCTCAGGATGCGCTGGCGCGTTGAGGAGTTCGAGCCCTGGCTGCGCCGGCTGGCACGCCACCTTCCCCCCGAAGCTGACCCCCTCCAGGCGTATTGCGATCTGCTGCATCATCGCTACCTGCTTTCGGCTGAAGCCGGCAGGGATGTGGGCACTGAAGCTGCCTTCCAACACTGGCTGAGCAGCGACAGGCCCGGCTACCCTCTGGCAGCCGAAGGCTTGGACGGCTAGCTTTGGCTACCTCAGGAGAGAAAGCCGCGCCTCTTGAAGAAGGTGAGCTGCAGGGCCACCGAAGCGACCATCACGCGCCCTCGTGGATCAAAGCAGCGCGCACCAGCCCGTTGGCTTGGTTGCTAGAGTCCGGCTATGGATGTATTTGGTCGGCTGGAGGAGCTGGAGCGAATTCCGATCTGGGGCGGTGCTGAGGCGAGGGCAGTCATGGGCGATCAGATCACGTTTGCAGTCATCGACCTGGAGCCCAATTCGCAGGTTCCGGAGCATCATCACGTCAACGAGCAGGTGGGCATGGTGCTTAGGGGCGAGATCACCCTGACAGTCGCCGGCGAGGCCCGCACGCTGGGGCCGGGTGGTACCTACGTGCTGCGGGGGGATGTGCCGCATTCGGCGCTGACCGGTCCTCAGGGCTGCTCGGTAATCGACACCTTCTCCCCTGTGCGGCGAGATTGGGATGCCTTTCCCCGGCACGATCCCCGCCCGGGAGCATGGCCCGGGTAAGCCGAACTGCCGAGCTGCTCGCCCAACTGGTGGGCGCGGAAGCCAGCCGGTTCGACGGCCTTGAACCCGCGCTGGCCGAAGACCTGCTCCGCCGGATGTCGGAGCTGCTGGCGGCGGCGGCCACCGACGAGCTGACCGGTCTCCTCCGCCGAGGTGCCGGCCTGCCGGCGTTGGAACGGGAGCTGCGCAGGGCAGAGCGCCAGGGAGACCAGCGGCTGACGGTCGCCTTTCTCGATCTGCATTCCCTGAAGCAGGTCAATGACACGGAGGGCCATGCCGCGGGTGACGCACTCCTCCGGACGCTCGCCGAGACCCTCCGCCAGGGCCTGCGCGCCTATGACGTGATCATCCGCTGGGGCGGTGACGAGTTCGTCCTGGGCCTGGCGGCGGATTTCGGCCAGGGGGAAACGATCCTGACTAGGCTGGCCGAGAGCTTCGGCGCCGCGACCTCTCACAGTTTTCACTTCGGGTTGGCTCAGTTGCAGCCGGGTGAGACTGTCGCGGACCTGGTGGCCCGCGCGGACGCCGATCTCTATGCCCGCCGGCGGGGCAGCGGCCGCGACAGGTGAGGTGAAGCCAGGCAGAACCGCCAGGGCCGATGGCCCCACTCGTTGCTGTAGTCCATGCCGATCCGCTTCGTCTGGGCGATGGCGCCGGGTTTAGGTCGAAAGCCGTCGTCCATGACATAGAGGTCGGGCGGCACCAACGGCGCTCCGGAAAGCTTCGTGTCGACGATGTGCAGCTCCCGGCAGACCAAGCCTGGACCGGAACAGCGGCCAAGCCCGGGGCCTGGCTCGAGCGCCCTCACCAGCACCGCCTGCGGAACTCCCTCGAGCTGGGTCACGAAGTTCAGGCAGCGATGCATGCCGTAGCTGGTGTAGACGTAGGCGTGGCCGGGCGGCCCGAACATGGGCCGCGTACGCGGCGTGAGACCGCGCCAGGAGTGGGCCATGCGGTCTTGAGGTCCGCAGTAGGCCTCCACCTCGACCAGCCGGCCCCAATAGCGCCGGCCGTCCAACTCCCGGAAGACCAGCTTGCCGAGCAGGTCAGGGGCCACCGTGAGCGTGTCCCGAGCGAAGAACTCCGGGCCCAGCAGCTGCACCGGTGCAATATAGAGAAGAGCGCCTAGCCGTTTGAAGCCGGACAGCGCCAGCAACACCCAAGGAGAAGGACACCATGGCCACCGCCACTTTGACGGCCACCTCGCGGATCGAGGAGATCCTCGGCGACTCGGCCCGCTCGCTGCTGGAGCACTCCTGCCAGACCATCAGCAAAGACGACCTGCACCTGCCCGGACCCGACTTCATCGACAGGGTCTTCAGCGTGAGCGACCGAAATCCCCGGGTCCTGCGCAGCCTGCAGACGATCTACGGTCACGGCCGGCTGGCCCACACCGGTTACGTCTCCATCCTGCCGGTGGACCAGGGTATTGAGCACTCGGCCGCCGCGTCCTTCGCCCCCAATCCCGAGTACTTCGATGGTGGGAACATCGTCAAGCTGGCGGTCGAAGGCGGCTGCAACGCGGTGGCCTCGACGTTCGGCGTGCTCGGCTCGGTGGCGCGCCAGTACGCCCACCGCATTCCGTTCATTGTGAAGATCAATCACAACCAGCTCCTCACCTTCCCGACTGAGTACGACCAGATCCCGTTCGGCACTGTGCGGGAAGCGTGGGAGATGGGCGCCGTGGGCCTGGGCGCCACCATCTACTTCGGTTCGCCTCAGTCCAGCCGTCAGATCGTCGAGGTGGCGCGACTCTTCCACGAAGCGCACGAGCTCGGCCTGGCCACCATCCTCTGGTGCTACCTGCGCAACTCAGAGTTCACCAAGAACGGAGTGAACTACGAGGTGTCGGCCGACCTGACGGGCCAGGCCAACCACTTGGGCGTCACCATCGAGGCCGACATCATCAAGCAGAAGCTGCCGGAGAACAATGGCGGCTTCAACGCGATCAAGGTAGGCAAGACCAGCAAACTTGTCTACGAGAAGCTGACGAGCGATCACCCGATCGACCTCTGCCGGTACCAGGTGGCCAACTGCTACATGGGCCGGGCGGGGCTGATCAACTCAGGCGGCGCCTCGATGGGCGACACCGACCTGCAGGAGGCGGTGACCACCGCAGTGGTGAACAAGCGAGCCGGCGGCACTGGGCTGATCACTGGCCGGAAGGCCTTCCAGCGTCCGATGAAGGAAGGCGTAGGTCTGCTCAACGCGGTTCAGGACGTCTACCTGAACCCCGCCATCACTGTCGCCTAGCGCCGGCTAAGCACAGCTCGTCCGGCTCCTCTGAGCGAGCGGCGCAGGCTGCGGCCGAAGCCGCGTCCGAACCGTACTCTTGCCTGAGATGCAGCTGGCGTTTTTGGGGACCGGATCGGCGTTCTCGCTCGAGCGCTACAACGGAGCTGTGGTCGTCGACGGCCGCTTCCTCCTCGACGCCGGGGCGCCCGTGCTGCCTCACATGCACCGCCTCGGTCTCGATCCCGGCGGCATTGAGGCTGTGCTCCTCACCCACTTTCACGGCGACCACCTGCTGGGACTGCCCAGTTTTCTGCTCTATCGCGCGTTTCACCCGACGGGTGGCCAGCTGCCCGTGCTGGGACCGCCGGGTGTCAGGAAACGGATCGAGCAGCTCTGCAGCCTGGCTTGGAGCGACGATTGGCCGGATGCCCGGGAGCGGGCGGGAGTCACTTATCAGGAGGCTCAGGCAGAGGGGGAGGTGGCGGAAATCCGCTACCAGACAGTCAAGCTGGAGCATGGTCAGATGGACTGCCGGGGCTACCGACTGCACTTGGAGGGACGCGTGCTCGCCTACGCGGGGGACACGACTGCCAGCCCACCGCTCGAGCGGCTGGTGGAAGGCGCCGATATCGCCATCACGGAAGCGACCGCGCCCAGCGAGTCAAGCGTCCACACGAGTTGGTCGGAGGCGGAGGCACTTGCCGCCCGCCATCCCGGCACGCGCTTCATCTTCAACCACATTCACTCGGGTCACCTGGACCGCGCGGCAACCGATCTGCGGATCATGGATGTCTAGGCAAATCTGGCTGTCTAGGCGAAGGTTGTCCTTGACAGGGATGGGCTTTTGTCCCACAATTGCGATGCGCCGCTGCCAGCTCCCGCTTCTCTCTGGCGCCGTCCCCGTCGGCCAGCTCAGAGAGGAACGTGAAGGTGCCCGAGGTTACTCGCCGCGAGGAGTTGAATTCTCTCTCCAGGTCCATTACTACCGGTTACTTGAAGCGGCTGTCACTACGTTCGGAACCTCCCGTGGCGCAAGCTGGGCGCAACACCGACTCCCGCATCCGGCGCGCCCGGCGCCGCCTGCAGAGACCGCCGCTGCCTTAGGTTTCGTGCTGGTCGGCTGTCAGGCGGCGGGCCCCCCGCCGCTCCTCTGGCTGGGGGCCGTTATTCAGTGCGCCCCGTGAACGGGCGCCGGCTTCAGGCCATTCTGCTGGCGGCCCTGGCGGGCTGCGCCGGCTTCTCGCTGCTGGCACTCTTCGGCTGGGTGCTCTACCAGCGCGTATTCCAGGACTCAGTGGCGGCGCTCTTGATTGTCGGCCTGATTTTCGGCGCTGGCGGTCTCTACGGCGGCTGGCTGCTCAGCATGATCGTCTTCTCTGCCCTGAGCGGCGGCGACGCCGACGAACAAGGCGCCCGCTGAAGGGCGTGCAGGATAGCCCAGTGGAACTGTCCCAGCCGTCCACTAGGATGGCCCGTGTGGAAGTGCTGGGGCCGAAGGGGCCGTTCCCCTACGGCGGCGTCGACCGATCTACCTGGATGCGCAATCAACTGGGCGTGGCGGCCGAGATCTTGGACAACCCTGGTGGAGGGCTGCTCTTCGCCACCCAGACCATCGGCCAGGTCAAGGCGGCGCTGGGTGGTCAGTCAGGCTCCAGCAAGCTGGTGGACCTCTTGGACCAAGCTGAGGAACAGGTGGTGCGGCGACAATTCGCTCATGCCCGCGCGCTCCTCAGCGAGGTACTTCGGCATCTGGAGACGGTCGCCGAGACCTGACCCGCTGCCGAGCTCTAGGGCCGCTCCTGCGCAGTTCGTTTACCTTGACCAGCGCTTCGCGCAGCTCTCCTATCCAGTCCGCCTCGTGCTCTGCCACAAGCTTCACGCACCAGGCAAGGGCTTCGCTGCGGCTTCGCGCCACACTTGCCTCGACCAGCGTGTCCAGGACTTGTCGCTCCCTCATCCGCAGTCGCGTCATGACAGGCGTCGCCAGACTCGTGAAATCGAACCTTTCCCTGCCCACCTCAACCGCCCAAGAGAGACGGCGGCCGAAGCGGAGCTCGGCCCTCTGAGCGATGCCCATTCGGACCTGGCGCGATTCCTCTCGAAAGCTCTGAACCAACTCGCGCAGCGGCACTCCGGGCCTTCCCGGTAGCGCCCCGACGACAACTATCTCGTCAGGATCGACCTCTGCCCGCGCCGGCTCCTGGAACCAGCCGGCCGGCACTTCGGCCTGGAGCCAGGTTGCCAGATTTGGATGCGTCATGATTACAGTGTTACATTTCGATCGGCCGGCAGGCACCCCTTCCGGCAGCAGCAAGACATTGCCCACGCTCCGAAGGTGATCGACACACGGTCCACAGGGCCTCGAACCGCCCTCCCGTAGCATCAGTTGGACCTTGCTGGTCCACGTGATCGCCGACTACGGTCATGGGGACCTCGCTTTCGCCGAGGTGCATCCAGCGCATCAAGTGCTACCTGCCCATGGCGACCATCAAGCCCAGGAGGGTCGAGGGCATTGCCGGATCCCGGCTTCGGCTGAAGATAGGAACCGTCGAGAGAGAAGTGATCGCCAGCGAGACGAGCTTCGCGGTTGAACCCGGCCAACTGGCCTTCGCACCGGGCAGCAGTGGTTGGCCTGATGCGCGTGGCGGCGAGGCACGCTGGCTGGAGCTCGTCTTGCGCGGAGGCAACGCCTGGGAGGTGTTTGGTCGACCTTCGGTAGGCGCCCACATTCGTCTCAGCGTTCTGGACTGACCATCGGATGGACGACTTCACTCTCGGCGTCGAGGAGGAGTATCAGGTGGTCGACCCAGCCACCCATGAACTTCGGTCGGACGCCCAGCGAGTCCTGGGCAGGGCCGCAAGGCAGGTCGGAGACGAGGTGACCGGTGAGCTCTACCTATCCCAAGTCGAGGTCGGGACACCTGTCTGTCAAACGCTGGCCGAGGTCCGCCGGGAAGTCATCCGATTGCGGCGTGCGGCGGCCAGCGCGGCGGCGGCCGAAGGATGCCGAATCGCCGCCGCCGGCACCCATCCTTTCTCCCACTGGGCCGAGCAGGAGCTCACGCCCAAGACGCGGTACGGGCGGATAGTCAACCAGTACCAGCAGCTCGCCCGGGAGGAGGTGATCTTCGGCAACCACGTCCATGTTGGGATCGGGAGCCGCGAGGCTGCCATCCAGATCATGAATCGAGCGCGCCTCTGGCTCGCGCCCATACTTGCGCTGGCCGCCAACTCCCCGTACTGGTTGGGCATCGACTCCGGTTATGCCAGTTTCGGTCGCTAGATGTGGCGGCGGTGGCCGATGGCTGGTGTTCCCCCCGTCTTCTCCTCCCGCGCCGACTACGAGGAGTTCATCCGGCTCCTGGTGGAAACCAGAACCATCGCGGAGCCGACGAAGCTGTACTGGGACATCCGACCCTCGGAGCGGTTTGAGACGCTCGAGTTTCGTGTCACTGACGTCTGCCTGTCTGTGGATGAGGCCGTGCTGGTGGCCGGTCTGGTTCGCGCCCTGGCGCGAACCTGCCACCTCCAGGCCCAGCGCGAAGAGCCTGTACCGGGGGTGCGTACGGAGCTCCTGGTGGCGGCCAACTGGCGGGCTGCTCGGTATGGCATCGACGGTGAGCTGTTTGGACATCGAGGAGCCCGGCTCGGTGCCAGCCAAAACACTTATCGAGAGGTTCCTCAGCTGCGTGCGGCCGGCGCTTGAAGAGCAGGGCGACTGGGAGGAGGTCTCGAGCCTTTTGGCCGCTACGCTGGCTGGAGGAAATGGCGCCAATCGCCAGCGCAGGGCCTTCGCCCGCAGGCAGCGACTGAAGGATGTTGTGGACCTGCTGATCGCGGAGACCTCAGCGGAGTGAGGGAAGTGCGGCAGGCCCTCCTCGCTGGGCGCGGGTGGGCCGATCAATGGCGAGCCGGATGCGTTTACCACTCACGGGAAGCGGTCACCGCTGTAGCCAGCACCTCTCGGACAGAGCTTGGCTTCAACCGGCGGTGTGACCTTGGACGGCGTCGACAGTCATGGTGCTCCCTGCCCTCAGCAGGTGCGTGCAACGCCGGCCGCGGCCAGCATGAGCTCGTCCGGCGTGATCGCTCCGTCGGTCGCGCCGCTCCGCACTCGAACCTCCAGCGCTCGCCGCACCGCCTCCGCCAGCTCCGCGCCACTGAGACCTGTGGTGACATCCAGCAGCCGCTCCCATCCAGGCTCGTCCGGAAGCTCGAAAAGTGGCCGGCCTGCCTTGCGCTCGGCCTGCCGCAGATGAACCTCGAAGATGGCGCGCCGGCCACGCCGGTCGGGCAGCGGCACCTCGACCAGTCGGTCGAAGCGTCCCGGGCGCATCAGCGCGGGGTCCACCGCCTCCGGCCGGTTGGTGGCGGCCAGCACGACGACGCCGTCCAGCTGCTGCAGGCCGTCCATGTTCTCCAAGAAAGCCGAGACCATGCGGTGAGTCGCCTCGTGGGCCTCCCCGCGATCGCGGGCCAGTGCGTCGACTTCGTCAAAGAAGAGCACCGCGGGCGCTCGCCTGCGGGCCTCGTCGAATGACCGCTGCAGCCGCTGCTCCGCCTCGCCGTACCACTTGGACACCACATCGGTCGCCCGGACGTGCAGAAAGGTGGCGCCTGACTCGCGAGCAAGTGCCCGAGCCAGCATGGTCTTCCCGGTTCCCGGCGGCCCGTAGAGCAGTACCCCTCGCGGCGGGCGGGCCCCCCAGGCGTGGAAGGCCTCTGGCTGTCTGAGCCCGAGGCAGACCGTCTCCAGCTCCAACCTGGCCGCCTCCTGGCCGCCAACGTCGTCGAAAGCGCTCTCGCCGCGTTGCTGTCCAGCGAGGCCGGGCCGGAACTGCTGGGCCGGGCCGCCGGACCCGGTGACGCGGCCGACTAGACCGGACGCCTCCCGACCAAGTTGCGCAAGCACTCGCCGGGCCACCTCCGCGCCCGCCTCGCCGGCGCGCAGGGTAAGCGCCAGCTCGCGGGTCCTCGGCCGGCTCGCGTAGACGGCGTCGAGAAGCGCTGCCAGTACGTCTGCGAAGCGCGCGAGCTCGCGCTCCGCTCCGGCAACGCCCGCGATTCGCCGAGCGCGGGCGCGGGGTCCGACCAGCGGAACCAGTCCGGGCCAGGCCCCGCACGAGAGCGTCACCTGGCCGATCGCGCCCTGGCCGATTACCAGCACGTCCTCGCCTGCCTCGTCCAGCAAGAAGAGCGCGCCGGCATCCCACCGAGTCTTCATCGGTTCCAGGCTTCTTGGCAAGCGGGCGCGGGCACCGCGGCCGAGTCCCAGCGATGAGATCGGGAATGCCCCGCTCGGAGTGGGAACCAGAACACCCGCCAGGGAGACTCGCCCCGGGCGGTCCGGTTCAGACCGCTCGCTCCTCGCCATGACGAGCAGACGCGAAAGCGGCGCCGGCAGCGGCGCCGCTTCCAGGACGGTCACCGGCAGCCCGCCTGTCAGCCGCCGCGCGAGCTCGGGGTCGACCTCGATTCGAGCGCCCATCTCGGTTTCATCTTCCGGCATGCGAGGGCAATCCGCCGAGCTGCGATCCGGTGTGGCGGCTTCATGGACGCGACGACTGCGCCGCCGACGCCGCATGTGGGGTTGTCTGGTCTCCGAGATCCTGAGACGCCGAGGAGGCGTTTAGCGTCTCAACTACTCGGGCTCGGATGGACTAAGCTGTCCGGTCCCCGAGTAAGCTGAGACGCTCTTGGTTGAGGTCGTCCTCCCCCCGCTCGGGGGGAGGTTAGGTGGGGGGCCTTGGATTGCAGGCTGGACCAGAGCCGCCATTTCGGTCCTTGGGCATCTCGCCGTAGCTCCCGGGCGCTCGAGAGGAATTTGACGGACCTTGGACGCAAAGGTCTCACCACGGGGCGGCGGGGCCAAGGCGGGCCGCCGACGCCCCCCTCCCAGCCTCCCCCCGCCCCGCGGGGGGAGGACGCAAAAATGCCTGCTCGGGTTCTCAAGATCTCGGGATCGGATGGACTAAGCGGCCGCCTCCTCCGGCTTCGAGCCGAGCATCTGGAAACTGTCGACGACCACTTCGCTGGCATGGCGCTTCTGGCCGTCCGCGCCGTCCCAGCTGCGGTGGTGGAGGCGGCCGTCGACGTAGATCAGGCGCCCCTTGCGCAGGTAGCTGCCGGCGACCTCGGCCAGCTTGCCGAACAGCACCACGCTGTGGAATTCGGTGTGCTCTTTGCGGGTGCCGTCCTCCTCCCGACCGCCGAAGGAATTGGTGGCGATCCGCAGAGAAGTGACGTGCGTTCCGGCGGGGAGCGCCTTCACCTCTGGATCGGCTGTCAGCCGCCCGATGAGTATTACCTTGTTGACCAATTTCTTTCTCCCTAGCTGAGTGAGGCCGGCAGGAAAGGCACTGGGTCCACCGGCCGGCCGTCGCGGCGGACTTCGAAGTGAAGATGGGAGCCGGTCGACATGCCGGTGGAGCCCATGCGACCTATCTCGCTGCCGGCTGTGACCAGCTGGCCGTCGGTGACTTCGGCCGAGCTCAGGTGCCCATAGAGCGTGAGAAGGCCACCGGCGTGCGTCAGCTGCACGTGCAGGCCGTACCCACCCCCGCCGCTGTTGATCACCTGGACCCGGCCATCAGCCGCCGCATAGATCGGCGTCCCGGTCGCCGCGGCAAGGTCCAGGCCTGTATGGATGTGGCGCGAGGGGCAGGCAAAGGTGAAAGGCTCGAGGGTGAACTCAGTGCAGCCGAACGGCTGCGTGACCACCGCCCCGTGCACCGGGAGCAAGAGGTGAGCCGGCGCCGGCCCCGAAGGTGCACCGGCCGCGACAGGGGTGGTGTGCTGGCGAGGTGCCGCTCCGAGCATGGAGACCACCGCGGCGATGGCCATGCCGATGAGGGCGACCTTCACTGCCATCGCCTCACTTGGCCAGGACCTTCACGGCGGCTTTCCAGGCGTGATCCGCCTCCTTCTTCGCCTCCGAGCTGGCCTTGCCGAAGACCTTGGTCGACATGCCGAGGGCGCCCGGCACCTTGAAGCAGATGTAGACGGCGGCCAGCGCGAAGAGGTGCTGGACTGGGAAGAGCGGCAGCCTCTGCCAGGTCACGTCAAGCGTGATTCCGATCTCCAGGATCAACAGCTGCAGTGGCTGCATGAGCAGCGTGAGGCTGAACAGATGTCCCCATTGCTTGGCGTAGTGGCTGGTCTCGGGCAGCACGAAGGCCAGCGCAGCCAGGGGAGCAAGAATCGTGAGGATCACCAGCACCGTGAAGCGGACGATGTACACGATGGCCAGCAACCCGTAGGAGAGGACGAGCGCCAGGCGCGCCAGCACATTCCAGGCCGGCGCCGTCAGATCGCTCGGCTGGGACACCGGCAGCAACCACCCCAGCAGGAGCTTGAAGTGGTCGGCCTGGTTGGCCCTCAGCACTACCAGGTTCATTGCGTTCGTGGCCTCCACACCCGCCTGGATGAGGACGGTGGAGAAGTTGATCAGGATGGCCGCGAGCATGGCTCGGGGCAGCATCTGGCGGAGGCCGTGCTGGCTGTGTGTGCCGTGTGCGAACATGACGCGAAAGAACCCCCAGGTGAGCGCCACCGTCAGCGCACCGTTCGCAACCGACCTGGTGAGCGGGAGCCATTTGTTGATCGCCTCCGTCTCGACGAAGGCGTGCTTCGGATCGTAGGGGTCAGCTGTGATGAAGACGTAAGTTGCCGCGGCATGCGCGACGTCTTGAGCGGTGCTCTTGATGAAGCGCTCGATGTTGGCAACGAAATTCAGCGCGTCGCCGATCGCGGTGACTGAATCCTTGATCCCGTTCACCGTGTCCTGCAGCTGATGCAGCGCGTTCAGAATGCCGCCTGGATCGACCATCGCCTTGGGCTTCGCTCGCCTAGCGTCCCGCCGCTACTTGGGGATGGACGCGGTGAGTACGTTGACCAGGGTGCCGGCCAGCTCGACGCCGATAGTGCCGATGACTATGCGTTGGATCCAGGCCTTCGCCTCGGTCACAGCCTTGGGTTCGACGGCCGTCATCTT
Source organism: Candidatus Dormiibacter sp. (assembly GCF_050999135.1). Classification (NCBI taxonomy): domain Bacteria; kingdom Bacillati; phylum Candidatus Dormiibacterota; class Candidatus Dormibacteria; order Candidatus Dormibacterales; family Candidatus Dormibacteraceae; genus Candidatus Dormiibacter; species Candidatus Dormiibacter sp. The sequence continues at coordinate 29,231 of NZ_JBPCPN010000013.1, forward strand.
CCAAAGAAATGCATGGATCGTTAAAAAGCGCTGGTCGGCGTCCAAGACTCCCAGCGACCGCTAGCGAACGGCGACCAGGACCCTATCCTCTAGAACCTGCCAGACGGTTGCCACTTCGGCGAAGCCCGCCTGCAGCAAAGCCTCTCGGTGCGACGCGTAACTGGATGGTTGGTGGGAGGTTTGCTGGCCATCCTGCCGCTGGTTACGTTGGCTGAAGGCGGCCGCCAACGAGGGCTCCAATTCGATTGCGCGCCACCAATCGTCCCAGCTCTCGACTTCTCCTTTGAGGTCAGCCCTGCCGGCACCGACAGCGTGCACGGCCTCGGCAATACGACCTTGGTTGGACCCGAATGCCATGTCGTCTCCATTGATGAATATCCCACCCGGCCTCAGCAGGCCCGCGAGCTGCCTGTACAGGGCGGCCAATCGGTCTGATGGCAACCAGTGCAGTGCGGTCGTCGACACCACCGCATCCACCTGGTCAGGCATGCCAGGGGCCTGCGTCCAAAGTGGTGAGCGCAGGTCGGCGTCGATCCAGCGAATCCGCCGCGGCGACTGGGAATGTGCGGCCTGGCCGAGCTGCATCAGGACCGGATCGTTGTCGACCGCCACGACGTTGGCGCCTGGCAGTCTCTTGAGCACCCGAGAAGCCAATGATCCCGGACCGCATCCGATGTCGACCACCAGCGGCTCGCGGGTCTTGGTGGTTGCCTCCAAGAGATCCAGCATGACCTCGAACCGCTCTTCGCGATGGGGTAGATATCCGCGCTGCTGCTCGTCCCACCGGGTCAACCATTGCTGCCATTTGAGCGGGTGCTCAGCCATTGACTGGCCATCGCTCATCGCCGGATCGGCCGGGTACTCGCGACCCTGCCGACCAGGTCGCCGCAATGAGCGGAACGCCCGGCCGGTAGACGAGGTGCGTATACGAGGGTGCGTCCAGCAGCACGGCGTCGGCGCGGGCTCCAGGAGACAGGCGACCGATGTCTTTTCTGCGCAGTGCGTTGGCTCCTCCCAGGGTCGCCGCCAACAGGGCCTCCTCGATCGTCATGTGGAGGTCGCGCACCGCCAGGGCCATGCAAAAGCTCATCGAGGTCGTGTAGCTTGAGCCCGGGTTGCAATTGGTGGCGATCGCCACCGGAGCCCCAGCATCGATTACGCGACGGGCGTTTGGGTAAGGCTGGCGCGTCGAGAAGTCGGCTGCCGGCAGGAACGTGGCCACCGTGTCGCCACCGGCCAACGCGTCCACGTCGGCATCGGCGAGGTACGTGCAGTGGTCGACCGATGGCGCTCCCATCTCCACAGCCAGCCGCACACCGTGGCCGGCCCGAAGCTGATTCCCATGCGCCCGAAGCCCGAGGCCTGCCTCACGACCTGTTGACAGCACTGCGCGCGACTGGTCGGCATCGAACGCGCCGTCCTCGCAGAAGACGTCGATCCACCTGGCGAACGGCCGGCACGCTGCCAGCATGTCCGTGCACACAAGGTCGACATAGGCATCGGGCCGATCCCGGTACTCGACGGGGATCACGTGTGCGCCGAGGAACGTCACGTCGTCGGTAAAGGAGCACGCGACCTCGCAGCAACGTCGCTCGGTCTCGACATCGAGACCGTATCCCGACTTGATCTCGACATGCGTGATCCCGGCCAGGAAACCCTCGGCTCGCCGCGCGCGCGCCAGTGCGGTCAGCTCGTCGGTGCTCGCCGCCCGCGTGGCTTCCGTCGTGACCCGGATGCCACCGGCATGGTAGGGCTGGCCGGCCATCCTGGCGGCGAACTCGTCGGATCGGTCGCCCGCGAAAACGAGGTGCGTGTGACTGTCAACAAAGCCGGGCAGCACACACCTGCCGCCGGCGTCCACGTGCTCGTCGCCGGCGGCGCCCGATCGGCCGACGGCTATGACTTGACCACCCTCCATTACCAAGGCCGCATCCCGGAGTATCCCGAGCGGCCCGTCGCCCAAAGCTGGGTCGTTCGTGACCAGGAGGCCGATTCGATCAACTACCAGCGTGGTCAACGAATGGCAGCCTTTGGCTCGGCTGACACATCCAGCGACGCGTGCACCCCGTCCCGGACGATCCACCGGCCGCCGACCATGACGTCGCGAACATCCGGTGTGCCCTGGAGGATGCCCTGGCTCCCGATGTAGATCCAGGAGCCGGCGGTCATCTGGCCGTACATGGTCAGGCCGAGCTGCTCGAGGCGCCGGAACTCATCCCAGGTGGCCCACTCCGGCACCAGGTTCGAGTTCGCGATCAGCACGCGCGGGGACCACTCGTGTGTTCGGAAGACACCGACCGGCTTGCCGGACTGCACCAGCAGCGTCTCGTCGTCGGCCAGCCCGCGCAACGAGCTCACGATCGAACGCTTGCCAGGAGCGTGCTGCACGCCCAGGGCCCCCGTACACCGCGAGATCGTCGGGGCGCTCGGCGACCTCCGGGTCAAGGTTGTTCATGAGCATTCGCATCGCGGCCTCCTGGGGCCACGAGCGGCAGCTGAGCTCGGTACCGCGGGGCGCGCGTACTGGCCTGGCGCCGGGAAGGCTCATTCCAGCGCTCCCACGGCAGCCTGGACGCCGACGAGGATGTCGCCCGAAATCACGAGGCGTTCAGCGGCCTCAAGGTCCGGACTGAGCCACCGATCCGGCCCCGGACCGGGTACCACGGACCGAATTGAGAGCCGGGCCGCCGCCGTACCCTTCGCCGGCTCAAGCGGATCACGCAGATCGAGCCCGCGCGCAGCGCAGAGAAGCTCCACCGCGAGTATCCGGCCCAGGTTGGCCACTACGCTACGCAGCTTCCTGGCGGCCCCCCAACCCATCGAGACATGATCCTCCTGCATCGCGCTGGTAGGAATCGAGTCGACGCTGGCGGGCGCCGCGAGCCGCCGGTTGTCCGCAACCATGGCCGCCTGCGTGTACTGGCCGATCATCATTCCCGAGTTCACGCCGGCGTCCACCGCGAGGAACGGCGGCAGCCCTTGCGAGCGGCGGGGGTCCAACAGGCGGTCGGTCCGGCGCTCGGAGATGGCACCCACCTCGGCCGCCGCGATGGCCAGGAAGTCGCAGGCGAAGCCGAGCGGGGCACCGTGAAAGTTCCCGCACGACTCCACCCGGCCGTCGGGCAGGATCATCGGGTTGTCGATGGCGGAGGCGAGCTCGATGTCGGCCACCCGCTCGGCGTGGGTGACGGTGTCGCGCGCCGCCCCGTGGACTTGGGGGGTGCAGCGAATTGAATAGGCGTCCTGGACGCGATCGTCGCCCAGGCGGTGGCTGGCGACGATGGCTGAACCCGCCAGGAGCCGCGTGAGATTGCGGGCGCTCGCTACCTGCCCGGGATGCGGCCGGAGCTCTTGCAGGTCAGCGGCAAAGGCGCGGTCGGTTCCCAGCAACGCCTCAGTCGACATCGCCGCGGCAAGGTCGGCGACCTTGAGCAGCCGCCGCAGGTCGTGGAGAGCGAGGATCAGGATCCCCAGCATCCCGTCGGTGCCATTGATCAGTGCCAGGCCTTCCTTGACGCTGAGCGTGAGGGGTCTGATGCCGGCCGCTCCGAGTGCCTCGGCGGAGGGCGCGTGCCGTCCGCCGCTGTCGGTCACCTCACCTTCCCCAATGAGAGCGAGCCCACAGTGAGCCAGCGGCGCCAGGTCTCCGCTTGCTCCGAGGGATCCATGCTCCCGGACCACCGGCGTAATGCCCGCGTTCAGCAGGGCCAGCATCGTCTCGGCCACCTCCGGTCGGGCCCCGGAGAACCCCATGGCGAGAGTCCGCGCGCGCAGCAAGATCATGGCGCGCACGACTTCAGGCTCAACTTGAGCGCCCATCCCGGCGGCGTGCGACCGCACCAGCGCGCGCTGCAACTCATCTCTCTTGTCAGGAGGGATGTACGTATTGGCGAGCGAGCCGAAACCGGTCGAGACACCGTAGGTCGGCAGCGCCGAGTCGGCCAGGCTTGCGACGATGCGCGCCGATTCCGTCATCTTCGATCTGGCTTCCGTCGACAGCGATGTCAGCTGGTGCTCGCGAGCAACGGCAACGACATCGTCGGCCTTGAGGCCGCTACCAATTTCGACGGCGGCATTGGCACGCACCACTTCAGACCCCCTCTGCTGGCTCATCGATTGCGAGTCGCAGGAATGCGGCCGCCAGGAGGTCGGTTGCCACCGCACAGTCCTCCAGGGTTGCCGCCTCAGCGCGCGCGTGGTTGATGCCGGTGTGGTTCCGAACGAAAATCATCGCCGTCCTGCAGGAGCTCGCCAGCACAGCGGCATCGTGCCCGGCGGCCGTGCTCAGCGTCGGCACTGGGCGGTGGCCGGCCAACTCCCGTATCGCCTCACGCAGGCCACGGTCGAACCCGACCCCGAGGGACCGCGACTCGCACGTCAGGTTGAGATCGACCGTGTGCGGTTGGGCGGCCTTGCGCACGGCGGCCATCCACTCTTCCAGCGCCGCGTCGAGAATCACATCGCTCGAGGCCCGAAGGTCCAGCCAGAGATCGACGCTCTCGGCGATGGAATTGGCGCTGTTCGGCTTGATCGCCACCTTGCCGACGGTCGCAAAGACGGCATCGTCGCTGGCGATCTGACGAGCGCCGAGGATGCCAGAGGCGGCGACCAGCATCGGATCGTGCCGATCACGCATGCGGGCCGTGCCCGCGTGGTTGGGCGACCCGGCCAGGCTGAGCCGCCACCGGCCGTGCGGCCACACCGATTCCGCCAGGCCGATCGGGTAATCAGCGTGCGCAAGGTCCGTTCCCTGTTCGATGTGGACCTCGATGAAGGTGTCGATCCGATTCACCCGCGCTTCATCGGCGCCCAGCGCGTCGGGATCGAGGGACGCGGCGCGCAGGGCCTCTTCCACAGTCGTCGAATGCCCGTCATCGCGCCGCCTCACGGCCGCGGGCTCCAGCTGCCCCATCATCAAGCGACTGCCAAAGGTCGGTACGCCGAACCTGGCCCCCTCCTCGTCGGCAAAAGCGACGACCGCGATCGGGCGGCGTGGAGGTCGGTTCAACCGCATCAGGTGCTCCAGGGCGGCGAATCCCGCCACCACCCCGACCGCTCCGTCGAAGGCGCCACCGCCGACGACGGTGTCAAGGTGACTGCCTGTCACCACCGCTTTCGCGCCGGGTCCACCCCACCAGGCCCACAGGTTTCCGTTGCGGTCGACCTCGCAAGCCAGTCCCAATCGCGAGGCCTGAGATTGGAACCACTGGCGAGCCGATGCGTCCTCCGGCGTCCAGGCTTTGCGGTCGTAGGAGCCGTCGGGGCGGCGTCCAATCTCGGCGAGCTCCGCAAAGAGGCTGCCAAATCTCGTTTCCAGGCTCGGTCCGCCATGGCTGTGACTACCGGTACCGCTCGTCGTCAGGCCAGTCACCAAGGCTACGGCTGAGAGTCGCGGTTGGGAACGAACACGTCTCGGTCGGTCACCATGCGCTCGTACTCCTCCAGTCGTTGCTGCGTCCTGACGGGGTTGGCGTCGCTCAGAGCTTCCAACAACACATTGGCCAGAACGACCACCCCGGCGTGGGAGTCGAACACCAGGCGGCGACCGACCGCCACCGGCAACGCAATGTCCGCGTAGTCGGCCGCCAGGCCGGGCACTCGATCGGTGCACACCACCGTCTTCATCCCCGATGAACGAGCGTGCTCTAGAAGCAAGAGCGCTTCCCTGGGGTAGCGCGGGAAAAGGAAGCCGAGAAGCCAGGTCGCTCCCGCCTGGCGAGCCTGGCTGAGCTGGTCCAGTCCCGACGATCCGCCAAAGGTCACCACGCGAACGTCCGGATGGACCTTGGCCGAGAAATAGGCGAAGTACGACGCCGCGTAGGACGCCATTCTCACGCCCATCACGACCAACGGCTGGGAGGCGGCGAGGTTCTGCCCGATCTTCCCTATCAACCGGGTGTCGGCAACGATGGCCTCAAGCGCACTCAGGTTGTGTATCTCGGCCCGCACCGCCGCCTGGAGCTTGTTGCGGCTCCTGGCCGTCGCCGGGGCATGTCGGTTCATGGCCATCACCCGCAGGCGCCGCTGGAAGTCGGTATAGCCCTTGAAACCGACTGAGGTGGCGAGGCGCGTCACGGTTGCCTGGCTGACCCCGGCTCGGGAGGCAAGCTCGACGCTGGAGAGAAAGACGCCGTCGGTTGGATTGTCCATCAGGTACCGCGCGACCCGACGTTGTGTCGGCGGAATCCAGCGCCGGGTGAACAACATCGCCATTTGGGCCTCGAGGTGGGCGGCCTGGCCGGCGACGAGCTCGCTGCCGTCGATGGTCGCGTCGGAATCGAAGCCACCCGCCGATCCCACGAGGCCGTCTTCGTGCACGCTCGCATCCGGCCGCAATCGTGGTGCGCCTCCTCTCAGTTCAGCCCAATTCCGGCTCGGAGTGGTACCGGCTCGGGGTGGTACTTGACGGTTGAGGCCATTCAGTCTAGCATCCACTGGTGAATTAGTCCATTCATTCGGTTTACGGCTTCCGGCCAATTCGAGGGGAGCCCACGAACTCGATCAGGTCTTGTCAATCGGTCTGAGGAGATGGGGACGCGGTGCGATATAGGGCGGACGTAGCGGTACTTGGCGCTGGCGCCATCGGGTCGGCAATCGCACTGAAGGCGCGCGGCCTCGGGGCTTCGGTTGTCCTCGTGGATGCCGGCCGCGCCGGATCAGGGACTACGGGCGCGACCTTCTCGTGGTTCAACGCCAGCAGCAAGATCCGGCTTGACTACCCACGCGAATACTTCGAGCTCAACAAGACCGGTGTCGAGCACGCTTACCGCCTGGCGCGAGAGCTCCCCGACGGTAGCTGGCTGCACCCGACGGGCAATATCGAGGTTGTATCCGGCCGCGGTATGGACCAGCTCCGCACCGACGTCGCCGAGATGGTCGGCCGCGGCTATCCGGTTTCACTCGTCGACGCCCAAGCGGCGTCGGACTTGGAGCCCGCCCTCCGGTTGCCCGCCGATTCCATGGCGGCGTGTTATCCACACGAGGGTTGGATCGATGGGCCGCATTTGGTGCGTTCGCTGGTCGATGGGCTGAGGCGCACCGGCGGCGACCTCGTCGAGTCGGACGCGGTCGTGCGCTTCGCCATCCAGAACGGTCGAGTGGCCAGGGCCGAGCTCGCATCCGGGTCAAGCGTCGAGGCTGACATCTTCGTGCTGGCGGCGGGCATCGACACCATGGCCCTCGCCGCCCTGGCCGACGTCAGTATTCCGATGGTCGAGCGCGCCTCACCGTCGGTGGCGGGCCTGCTGGTTCATTGCCAGGTCCCGTCCGACGAGGCACCCCCGCACCGCATCGTGCATGTCAATGGCGTGGCGGTGAGGCCCAACGGTGACCGGCGCGTCTTGATGGTCGACGCTGAGGGCGATCCAGAGTTGACCCTGGACACGCCCGCCGAGCTCCTGGCTCTCAAGGCGGATGTGGTCTTACGCCGGGCTCGTGAGGGATTGCCCGGGCTTCGCGTCGCATCCCGCACGTCGGTTGTGATCGGCGTTCGGGCTCTGCCCACAGACCGCGTATCGATAATCGGTCACGCACCAGGCGTTGACGGGCTTTACGTCGCCGCGACCCACAGCGGCATAAGCCTGGCCGCGATCATCGCCGAGCTGGCGGGATCAGAGATCGTCTTGAGGGAGCAGCAACGGGCATTGGAACCATTCCGGCCCAGCCGATTCGTCCGATCAGACCCGGAAGTGGCGACGGCGGTTCAGTGATTGCGGAGGAGGACTGACATGCGTTGGACGCGTCGCGCAACGGCGCTCGTGGTGGTAGGCGTTCTGACCGCCTGCGCCAGCGGTTCGACTACCACGGGAGCCACGCCCAACAACAACGGCACGCTCACGATTGCCGTGTCGAAGGCCGTGGGCAATCTGAATCCGTTCAAGTACAAGGCGATCTTCAACGCCCAGACCATGGTGTTCGATCCGCTGGTCCAATACGGACCGGACGGGAAGATCCTCCCGGCCCTGGCGCAGTCGTGGACGACCTCATCGGATGGACGCACCGTGACATTCCACCTGCGGCCGAATGTTCAATTCTCCGACGGCAGTCCATGGAACGCGGCCACGGCACTCTTGAGCCTCAAGAAGTGGGTCGCCGATCCCGGTGTCGCTGACTTCCTGGGCGCGGCCGGCGCGATTGGATCCGTAGACGCGCCCGACGACATGACGCTGGTGATGCACCTGAAGCAGCCATACGCCCCCTTGCTGCAGGACCTGACCATCGTCCGGCCGGTGAGGTTCCTGGGCAAGGCCGGGTTCGACGCGTCGGGCGCTTACCAGACCCCGATTGGAACCGGCCCCTTCAAGCTCGTGAGCGACTCGGACACCCAGACGGTGTTCGCCCGGAACGACAAGTACTGGGGCCCCAAGCCGAAAGTCAGCCAGGTCGTCCTCAAGGTCATCCCCGACGCCCAGACCCGGTTGGCCGCGGTGGGCAGTGGTGACGTCGACCTCATCGGCGGCGACTTCACCGCCCCGATCACCCCACAGCAGGCCTCGACCCTGAAGTCCGCGAACGGTGTGCACCTGGTGACCGGATCCGGTACAGCCACGCTCCTGATCGCCTTCAACTACATGCCCGGTCATCTCACCACCAACCTGGCGGTGAGGAAGGCCATCACGCTGGCGGTCGATCGCGCCGCCTTGACCAAGAGCCGGCTCCAGGGGTTCGCGCAGCCGGCCGGCGGTTTCTACCCTGCCGCCGTCCCCCTGAACGATGCCAGCACCCCGGTGCCGGCCGCCAACCCCAAAGCCGCTCAAGACGCGCTGACGGCGGATGGTTGGACGGGTACCGGCACTCGGAAGAAGGGCTCGACCAATCTCAGCGTGACCTTCCTCGTGAGTGACGAAGTGTCACCCGGCTCGCAGGCGATTGCCGAGATCGTTCAATCGGAGCTGAAGCCGGTCGGAATCAACGTCGACATCTCGTCGGTGGACCATGCCACCTACCACGACGCCGTTCCCGCCGGGAAGTATGACCTGACCCTGTTCGAGACCATCGGCGCGCCGTATGACCCGCTGACAACCCTGACGAACTACTTCGTCAGCACTCTGAATCCGTCTGAGGGGCGCATCTGGATGGACCAGAAGTCGCTGGATCCATTGGTTGCGGCCGTGGTGGCAGCTCAGTCGGATGCCGAGCGCAAGACTGCCTACGACAATGTCTACAGGTTCTTCCGTGATCAAGCGGCCGTTCTGCCGCTCGCGTATCCCAGCCGCATCTGGGCCTCAGGCAAGCGCGTGCACGACGTCTCGCTGGCGCCTACCGACTACGACTTCCCCCTCCATGGTGTCTGGGTCTCATGACCGCAGCCATGCTGGGGGTTCTCTGACCACTCACCGGGAATCTTCGGAGAGCTGATGAAGCTGTGGGCCGTCCTGACGGAGCCAGTCACCTTGCGACTGGCCCGTCGGGCGGCGCTCACCGGTATCTCGCTGGTGTTCGCCACCGTCTTGATATTTGCGCTGATTCAATTGGCGCCGGGCCATGTCGAGCGGCTGGTGGCGGAACAGCAGGCGGGTGGCGCGGCGACCACCAAGACAGTCGAGGCTGTACGACGGGAGCTGGGGCTCGACAAACCCTATCCCGAGCGCTACCTGCTGTGGCTGGGCAACTCGTTGCACGGCGACCTCGGAATTTCGTTCAGAACCGGCCACCCAATCGCGCCTGACCTCGTCGATCGGTCGAGACACACGCTGATCCTGCTGCTCCTGGGAACCATCTTCGCGGGAGCGGTCGGTGTCGGCTCGGCCTTGTTCGCGGCCGCACGCCCATACGGTCTGGTGGATCGAACAATCAGGGCGTTCTCGATCGGGGCCGTGTCGGTCCCCATGTTTTACCTGGGCGCCGTGCTCATCCTGGTGTTTGGGCTCAAGCTGGGGATACTGCCGATCCTCGGGGACACCGGGCCGGTGTCCTGGATCCTCCCGACCATCGCACTTGGACTGGCGCCGGCCGCCGTCGTCAGCATGTTCGCTCGCGTGCTTCTTGAGCGCGAGATCAGCAACCCCTATGTCGTCACCGCTCGGAGCCGCGGCGCCACCCGCTCGAGAATCGTCTTCAGGGAGACGCTGCCCAATATCGCGCCGCAGACGATCTCGACCTTGCTCACGCAAGTTGGATTCTCGATGTTGCCGGGGACGATCGTGGCGGAGACGGTGTTCGCCTGGAATGGCCTCGGCAACTACTTCTTGCAGGCCGTGCTGTTCCGCGACTTCCCGGTGATGCAGGCGGTTCTTCTCATCTTCGTCGCGGTTGTGATCGGCCTCAACCTGCTGGCCGACGCTCTGCAGACCCTCGCCGACCCGCGTCAGCGGCTGGCGTCAAACCGAGCTGCAGGATGACAGCCAGACGGCTTCTGGCCGTTGTCAAGGGCCTGCCGCGGACGGCGACCCTGGCGGTCGTTGCTGTCGTGCTGATCGCCACCTTCGCACCGATCCTCGCGCCTCACGACCCGAATTACATTGACCTGCCCAAGACGCTGGCCGGCCCCGGCTGGCAGCATCTGCTAGGCACGGACGACCTTGGGCGCGACGAACTGAGCCGGCTGCTGGCTGCTGCTCAAACCACCGCCACCACCGTCCTGCTCGTCCTGGTGGTGGCGATCGTGGCCGGTGGCACGATTGGCCTGCTGGCCGCGACCATCGGTGGCGTCATCGACAACTTCTTGATGCGGCTGGTCGACGTCGCCATGAGTCTCCCGAGCCTGATCGTGGCCCTGGCGGTCCTCGGTGCCATCGGGCCCGGGTACAGCCACATGGCGCTCGCACTCAGCCTTGCCTGGTGGCCCAACTACGCTCGCGTGGTGCGGAACAGCGTTCTCTCCACGCGGCAACAGCCTTACGTCGAAGCTGTCAATGTGCTCGGAGCCCACCCGCTCCGTGTCGTGCTCCGTTACCTGCTGCCTCCCGCCGTCGGAGCCACGCTCGTGTACGCGAGCGGGGACGCTGGGGGCCTGGCGGTGTCGGTCGCCACTCTGAGCTTCCTGGGTCTGGGGGTAAAGCCTCCACAAGCTGAGTGGGGCCAGATGCTGGTGACGGCTCTTCCCTACATGCAGAGCAATCCGATGCTCGTACTGCTGCCTGGCCTCGCGCTGACGGGTTTCGTGGCCGCGTGGAACGCCTTCTCCCGCTCGATCGCCGTCGACACGTTGCCGCGGAGAGTGTCGGCTCGAGGCATGAGGCGGCGGCGGGCATCGCTGCCGGCGCCGGCAGCTCGAAGTCCTGAAGCAGCTGAAAGGGCGTCATGACTGACGTCGTCCTGGACGTTCGCAACTACTCTGTGCAACTCCATACGGCGACGTCGAGTCTCACGGTGGTCGACGATGTCTCCTGGTCGGTGGGGCGAGGCGAGACCCTCGCCATCGTGGGCGAGTCGGGGTCCGGCAAGACCGTGTCATTGATGGCCCTGCTAGGTCTGATCCCGGAATATGTGGTCACTGACACCGCCGGCAGCGCGCACCTTGGCGCCCGCGACCTGCTTTCGCTGCCCGAGTCAGAGCTCCGCAAAGTGCGAGGCGCGGAGGTCGGCGTGATCTTCCAGGATCCGCTGGCCGCCTTCAACCCCGCGCGTCGAGTCGGGCCCCAGATAGCAGAATCCGCCCGAAGGCATCTCCACCTATCCGCGGATCAGGCCAAGAGGCGAACCCTCGAGGTGATGGCCGACGTGAGCCTGCCCAATCCCAGGCATCACTACGTGGCCTATCCTCACGAGCTTTCGGGAGGGATGCGGCAGCGGGCGTTGATCGCGATGGCAATCGTCAGCGGGCCGTCCCTGGTCATTGCGGACGAGCCCACTAGCGCCCTCGATGTAACGACCCAGGCCCAACTACTCGAACTGCTCAAGAGGCTCGGCCGTGACTTGAACATGGGCCTGGTGCTGGTGAGCCACGACATGGGCGTGGTCGCTGCACTGGCTGACCAGGTGGCAGTGATGTACGCGGGCCGGATTGCCGAGTACGGTAGCGCCACCTCCGTCCTCAAGTGCCCTGACCATCCCTACACGAGAGGTCTCTTGGACTCGATCCCGGATCCCCGGTTGCCGCATGGCACGGCATTCCGAGCACTGTCCGGCGCACCTCCCGACCTCGCGTCGGCGGGCGTCGGTTGCCGGTTCGCCGACCGATGCGAGCTCGCGGTCGAGCGGTGTGTGGGCCAGAGACCGGCCCTTGAGCCAGTGCCGCTGGCCGGCGGCCAATCCGGTGAGCGGCAGCTCTCCGCCTGCTGGCGGCACCCCCGCGTGACCACCCCAGTCAGTTCCGCGGTGGCCAGATGACCGCACTGCTCGCCGTGGAGGGCTTGAGTGTCACCTTCCCAAGCCCTCACGGCGGCAAGCTCACCGCGGTGGACGGGGTCGACCTCCTCCTTCAGGCCGGGGAAGTCGTGGGGTTGATCGGTGAATCCGGCTGCGGCAAGTCGACCCTGGCGCGAACCATCGTCCGGCTGCACCAACCTTCTGCCGGACGCATCCTGTTCGAAGGCCAGGATGTCGGCGCGCTTGGCGGCCGCGACCTTCGCGCGTACCGCAAGCGCGTGCAGTACATCTTTCAAGATCCCTATTCATCGTTGAATCCGCGCTACTCCGTCCGCCAAACTCTGGTTGAAGCCCTCACGGTCGCAGGCTTGCACCGAGGGGCTGCGCAGGTGTCGCGCACGGAGGAGCTGGTTGGCCTGGTGGGATTGCCGCTCTCGTCCCTCGATACACTGCCTTCCGCACTTTCGGGGGGTCAGCGACAACGTGTCGCGATCGCTCGCGCCCTCGCACTAGAGCCGCGCGTCCTGATCTGCGACGAGCCGGTGAGTGCGCTCGACGTTTCCATTCGCGCCCAGATCATGAACCTGCTGCTCCAGCTGCAGAGGGACTTCAACCTTGCTTACCTGTTCATCGGTCACGACCTGCCGCTGGTGCGCAGAATCGCCGACCGCATCGCGGTGATGTACCTCGGTGCCGTGGTCGAGGAGGCGCCCAGCGATCGGCTCTTTGAGGCTGCCAGCCACCCGTACACGCGAGCGCTGATCGCAGCGACGCCCACAGCGGACCCCGAGCTGGAACGGACGCGCAGTCGTGTTCTCCTATCGGGCGAACTGCCGCGCGCGACGGACATTCCGAGCGGGTGCAGGTTTCATCCGCGTTGCCCGGAAGCCTTCGAGCGGTGCCCGGTTGAAATTCCCAAGCGCACCCTGGTGGAGCAGGGCCACGTCAGCTATTGCCACCTGTCCGAGGAGAGCCGGGTCGAGGGCGGACTGCGCGTTGGCTGAGGTGGCCGCCTTTCGCTGCATCAGGTGCCACACGGAGTACGACGCCTCAGCCGACTACTTCGGGTGCGCTCGCTGCGAAGCGGAAGTCCCGTCGAATCTCGAGGTGGTCTATGCGACTGGCCTCGTCAACGGGGCAGGGGGAGGGCTACCGGCGACGTGGGTGGGACGACGTCGCGGTCTGTGGCGCTACTCGGAGTCGCTGCCCGTGGACCCGTCCAACGCGATCAGCCTGGGCGAGGGGGGCACGCCACTGGTGGCCTGCTCAACCGTTGGAGAGGAGATCGGTCTACTGCAGCTGTTCGCCAAGAACGAGTCGCAGAATCCCACCTGGTCCTTCAAGGATCGGCTGGCGAGCGTCGCCATCTCCTGGGCTCACCTCAACGGGCGCCCCGGCATCGCCATATCGTCGTCCGGAAACGCCGGCACCGCGGCAGCAGCCTACGCGGCGCGGGCAGGTCTGCCCTGCGTGATCCTCACGACTCGCGGCTACCCCGGTGCCATGCAGCGCCTGATGCGCAGCTATGGCGCGATGGTCGTCGCGGCCCCGACTGGCCCCGACCGGTGGACGCTGAACCGCGCGCTTGCCCGCGAGTGGGGATGGCTTCCACTTTCGAATACCGCGACCCCGCCGGTTGGGAGCCATCCGATCGGCGTCGAAGGCTACAAGTCGATCGCTTTTGAAATCTGCGAGGACCTCGATTGGCGGCCGCCCGACGCCGTCATCGTTCCCGTTGCCTACGGTGACGCCATCTACGGGATCCATCGCGGGTTCAAGGAGTTGCTCGCCGCCGGACTGATCGGCCGCCTCCCGCGTTTGATCGCAGCTGAGACATACCCATCCCTGACGCGGGCCGTGGCCGAGGACGCGGCCGGACCGGTTGCGACCGAGGGCGGTCAGACGCTGGCCTTCTCCGTCGGCACGCCTCGAGGCACATACCAAGCCCTGCTGGCCATCCGCGAATCGGAGGGCACGGCGCTCGCAATTTCGGATGACGACGCCCTCCAGGCACATCACGAGTTGCGGGAGAAGGAGGGCCTCTTCGTTGAACTGGCAAGCGCGTATGGGCTCGCCGCGGCGAGGCGCCTGCAGTCGACGGGTGAGCTCACGAGTCACGATCGGATCGTGATGCTGATCACCTCGAGCGGCCTGAAAGATACCGAGACGACGTCGGCGGAAGGCGAATTGCCGCTCGTCAAGCCGGACTTGGGGTCCCTCGCCAATTTGCTCAAGCGGCAATTCGGCTTTGCCGCCTGAGGTAGCCCTGACTTCAGGAACCCCTTTGCATCGGCCGCCGGCAGCGCGGTTAAATCCATAAAGGCTGCGGCCGGGCGAGTTGCGTCGCAGTAGGTGGTGTAAATCCGGGGCCGCTTGACGAAGGCGGCCACCGTGTGGTTCCAAGTGGAGCTATTCACTTCAACCGCTTGGAGGACCACGACGATGGCCAATCTCAGGATGACACTGTTGGACCTACTCAACAAGGATGAGCAGGGCGCCGACCCCAGCTTCCTCGGCGATGGCGTGCGGCTGCTGGCCCAGGAGCTGATGGACGCCGAGGTGAGCCAGTTGACGGGGGCCGGACTCCACGAGCGGAGCGAGAACCGGCTCACCTATCGCAACGGCTATCGGGAGCGGGAGTGGGACACCCGGGTCGGCACCCTTGAGCTGCAGATCCCCAAGCTGCGCCAAGGGACCTACTTCCCGAGCCTGCTGGAGCCGCGCCGGCGCCACGAGCGGGCGCTGCTCTCGGTGGTCCAGGAGGCCTACGTGCAGGGAGTCTCGACCCGGGCTGTCGACCAGCTCGCCGAAGCGCTTGGCCTGAAGGGCATCTCCAAGGACCAGGTGAGCCGGATCTGCAAGGAGCTGGATGGCCAGGTGACCGCCTTCCGCACCCGCCGGCTCGACGGGGAGTACCCCTACCTGATGCTGGATGCCACCTTCGAGAAGGTGCGCGAGAACGGCCGCGTGATCGCGATGGCAGTCCTGATCGCGGTCGCCGTCAAGCGCACTGGCGAGCGCGAGGTGGTGGCAGTCGATGTGGGCCCAGCCGAGGATCACGAGTTCTGGAAGGCCTTCCTCCGTCAGCTCGTCGAGCGCGGGCTGCGCGGCGTCCGCCTGGTCTCTTCGGACGCCCACCTCGGGCTCAAGCAGGCGGTGGCTGAGGTCCTTGTCGGCGCCACCTGGCAGCGCTGTCGCGTCCACTTCATGCGCAACGCCCTGGCCACCGTGCCCAAGCTGGCTCAGCAGATGGTGGCCGCCACCCTGCGCACGATCTTCGCCCAGCCGGATGCCGCCTCTGCCCAGGAGGCGGTGGAGCGGGTCAGCCGGCTCTTCGAGAAGCGCTACCCGGTGCTGGTCGGCTGTCTTCAGGAGGCGGAGGTGGACATCCTCGCCTACTACGGCTTCCCGCCCGAGCACCGCCGCCAGGTCTGGTCCACGAACTCACTCGAGCGCCTCAACCGCGAAGTCTCACGGCGCTGCGATGTGGTCGGCATCTTCCCCAACCGGCAGTCACTGTTGCGCCTGGTCGGAGCTGTGCTCGAAGAACAGAACGATGAGTGGGCAGTCGGACGTCGCTACTTCAGCAACGAGTCCATGGACAAGCTCTTCCAGCCCACAAACGAGGAGGTGGTCAGGCAGCTGCTCGAGCTTGAAACCGCTTAACCTGATGTCGGAACCGCACAACCGGATTTACACCAGCTCGCGCGACGTGACCGCCGGGCGCCCGCGCCACGTGATCAGAGGGGGGCGAAAGCAGTGGACGCGGCTCGGCCCAGTCGATGACAAGAACTCCGGAAACAAGGGGGGCTTTCACGCCCCAAATCGATGACTAGCATGGGTTTTGAAGTCAGCAAACGGCTTCTCATTGCCGGGGGCCAAGGGGTGCGGGTTCAGATCACATTCCCCGACCATCCTGCAAGAGGAGCCGTCCGCTCAATTCGCAGCGAGTTCAGGTCAAGGACGGCGACGGATAGGTCAAGGCAGACGCAAGTCGGACGAACAAATCGTCGGAAAAGGGCTTTGAGGCATTGTTCCGGGGGCACCTCTGCGCGGGAACATCTTCCCACTCCGTGCGCATTCGCCTTCGTGAATGCGTGTACGCGGTAATCACAGGTGTAACGATGGCGGTGCTGGCGATCTCATCGTCAGAGGCAAGAGATGGTCACGCGACGGCCGGGCCGGCAGGTCCGACGCGAAGACGGCCGTGGACCGGGAAACTGGATCGCTCGAACCCTTTGAGTCGCATGGCACGCTAGGCAGGTGCTTGCAGGACCGCCGCGCGTTCCGGTGAGAGTGCCATTAGCTGTCGAGGGGGCAGCCGCAGGCGAGCCCGTCTGGCCTGTGTGGCAGAACGAGGTGGGTGGCCTCACCTTCGCCGCCGGGACTGGCTCAGAGCGACGCTTCATCAAATGGGCACCAGCTGGGAGCGGCCTGAATCTCAAAACGGAAGCGGCCCGCCTGCGATGGGCTGCTGCCTTTACCCCCGTACCGCTGGTCATCGATCAGGGCGACCACGAGGAAGGTGCTTGGATCGTTACCACTGGCCTGCCGGGAGAGAACGCCGTCAGCGACCGCTGGAAAGCCGACCCAGCCACGGCAGTTACGGCAATCGGGCGTGGCTTGAGGGCCATGCACGACGCTCTCCCGGTCGCCAGTTGCCCGTTCTCGTGGTCAACAGAGGACCGCATCGCGGACGTTCACCGCCGTGCCGCGGCCGATCGCCTTCAGCCGGCACAATGGCATGCCGTCCACGAGCCTCTCGGTGTCGTCCACGCACTGGAACTGCTCGCCGATCCCCCTGAGATTGCCGAGTTCGTCGTGTGCCACGGTGACGCCTGCGCGCCGAACACACTGTTGACTGAGGGCGGTGCCTGCTCTGGTCACGTCGATCTCGCCGCCATGGGCGTCGCAGACCGCTGGGCCGATCTCGCCGTCGCCACATGGAGCGCTGAGTGGAATTTCGGCCCGGGTTGGGAGGGACTGCTTCTCGACTCCTACCGCATCGCCCCCGACACTCGCCGGACTCGCTACTACCGCCTACTCTGGGACCTCGGCCCCTGATAGGAGCCGGTTCGCTATCCATGGCTGATCGCAGGTCCCATCCAGCATGGCCTGGTCTTGGTGCTCAGCTTCTCGATTTTGGCCAGCCTGGTGGCAGCCGTTGCGTCTGTCCTTAGAGGCGGGCACTACGTCCACGAGGAGCCGGCAGTGATTGACAGTCTGCACGTCATCGCCTGAGTCGGCAACGCACTAGACCAGGATCGGTCATTCCCCAGTGAGCGTCGTGGACCATTTGCAGGCACGGTGCCGTGCTTGTCGCTGATTCCAGCGTCAGTATCGCCCGTCTGACCGTCGCGGCCCGGCCAGGTACGCGGTGACCGGGCACTTTCAGGCTCCGAGGCGCTCTGCCAGCTGAGTGAAATCCGGCGCCACGACATCCCATCCCTCCTCTGCCACCAGATCACTAGCTTGATTTGGACCGTGCTCCAGCGGTCGCGGCACGAAAGCGGTGGCCAGGCCTGCTTTCCGGGCGGCTTCCAGGTCGCTGTTGTGCGCGGCGACCATCATGCACTCAGCTGGCGCCAGTTCGAGCACGTCGGCGGTGCGTGTGTACGCCTCCCGCTGCGGCTTGTAGGCGCGGGACACTTCGGCGCCCAGAATGGCGTCCCAGGGCAGGCCGGCCCGTTTGGCCATGTTCACGAGCAGCGCCACGTTGCCGTTCGAGAGCGGCGCGATGATGAACCGCGGGCGCAGGCGCGCCAGGCCAGGAAGACAGTCAGGCCAGGGGTCAAGACGGTGCCAGGCGCGGTTCAGGTCGTCCAGTGAATCCCCCGGCAGGCGGCCGGGGTCCGTCCCAAAGTCGCGAAGCACGGCGTCGAGGTTCTCCCGGTGGAGCTGGTCGAGCCGGGTGAAGGGACGGGCGCCGGAGCGCACCTCCTCCATCGCAGGCTGGTAGCGGGCTCGCCAGGCGTCGGCGAACTCGTGCGGATCAGCGGCGATTCCATGGCGGGTCAGAAACGGCGCTGCGTCACGCGCCACGCCGGACCGCCAATCCACAACCGTCCCGAACGTGTCGAACA
Source organism: Candidatus Dormiibacter sp. (assembly GCF_050999135.1). Taxonomy (NCBI): domain Bacteria; kingdom Bacillati; phylum Candidatus Dormiibacterota; class Candidatus Dormibacteria; order Candidatus Dormibacterales; family Candidatus Dormibacteraceae; genus Candidatus Dormiibacter; species Candidatus Dormiibacter sp. The sequence continues at coordinate 47,563 of NZ_JBPCPN010000013.1, forward strand.
GCAGGGCCCTGATGAGTGTCCTTGACCTCGAAAGCGAAACCGGAGACTGGTTCATTGCACAGGATCGCATGGGGCAAGCTGTGCCATTCGTTAGGGGCCTGGGGACCTGGCGATGCCGGAACGCTGCTGCCCCACGCCGGTGGATCCACCCGCTTTCAGCGATCCCAATTCCGCATCTCGCGAGGGTTCGCTTCGAGATCAGGCCACGTCAATGAGCGGGACCCCACCAAGTAGGCCGACCGGCCGAATCGCTGTCCACGCGACGGGGACGGGCCTATCGAGCTAGCGGCTGGCTGCCACGCGGCGCGGTCAGAATCCTGATCATGGCCACGATGCCCCAGGCGAGCAAGGCGTAAACCACGATAGCCACCAAAGATGCCGGCTCGAACACATATGACCCCTGGCCGCTGTCCCCGAAGATGCCGCGGAAGGCGGCCACCAGAGGCGCCGTGATTCCGTAGATGAACCCCACGAAAGCAGCCTGGGTGGAGGCACCGAGCAGCTTGAGCAGGAAGCGAAGTCCGATCAGGACATCGATCACTCCGGCTAGGAACCAGACCACCGCCACCGCTCGAAAGTTGTAGCTCGGCCTGACGGGAACAACCGGAGCGGCCGGCTCGGAATAAATTGGTGGCGGTTGGGGGTCCATGCTGACTGCCCGCTGGAGGCAGGAGTCATCATATGGCATGCAGTCCTACTCTGAGAGAGGGGCGCCGCCGCCCTTGCCCACGGCAACCGCGGTCGGCTGCCGGCCAACGCCACTTCTGAGGAGGTGCGCCGGAGCGTGATCGCGCTGGCCACCACCCGCTACCAGGGCTTCAACCAACAACACCTCAGCGAGATGCTGGGCGAGGGGCACGGCGGACGATGTCGCGGCGTGTGTCCATTACCCGATGAGCTTTAGGTTAGTCGGGCTACGCGAGTTGCCTCCGCCGTGTCGGTCGGCGTCGACTCGACTCCGGCTTGCCCACCAGCAGCTGATGAGCGCGCTGATAGGAGATGCCCATTGTGCGCCCGATGTCACGTACCGGCATCCCGGTTGCGCGCAGCGCCTTCGCCGCCTCCCGGACCTCGGCTGCGGCCCGCGCCTGCGCTCGTGTGGCGTCGTCACGGAGCCGTGTCGCCGCGTCAAGGTGTGCCATGGCGGCCGGTGGCACTCTGATCTGGTACTCGACCTCGAACGCTTCGGGCGACGCGCCGGTCATGATCGAGATTAGATCTTCAGTCATGGATTGAAGCTCGCCAAGAGTTCGAGCCTGCGTCGTGCGCTCGACCTCCGGAACATGTACTAGCCAAAACCGCCCGTCGCGGCTGACCTCTGCTCGGTACTTTCTCATAGCCTCCACCACTTCGTTCCAAACTCTCCTTCGCATTCTTTGAAGATCTCTTCGGCAAATCGCTCGCCAAGCTCGACATGTCGAGGGATCGGGATCATCGTCTCGCCGAGCCGAAAGATCGAGTGCCGCCCGCCCTCGTGGTCAAGGTGCCACTCGACGTTCTTCCGCTTGGCCTCCCGCCTGATCCTGCGGATAGCCTCTTCACGCTTCACGTAGTGTAGTCTACCTAGGGGTAGACGCGTTCCGTCAAGGGGTGGGTTGACGCGATGACCGGGGGCCGGCAAAGGTGGCGCCCCGCGACGAGGAGCGGTGACAACCGTATTCAGGCGTCAGGCTCGCGCCGGGGGGCCCGAGACGGATCGTACGGGGTCACGCGACGGCGAGGCAGGCGGGTGCAATGAAGCGTGACCACGGTCTCCGTGCAGCGGGTGGCGCAGACAGCCTCCCGGTGACGCCGGTCCAGCTTGCCAGCAGTCGCCGCCGCATGGTCGTACCTTTGTCGTATGTCCATCGTCACTGTGCGAGACCTTCAGCGCGACCCGGCCCGAGTCCTGAAGGAGCTGGAGGAGAAAGGCCGACCGACCTTCGTCACGCGCCGCGGCCGACCGATCGCGGTCCTCATGCCCCTCGACGAGGAAGAGCTCTACGACTTTGTTCTTGCCAACGCGCCCGAGTATGTCGCCGACATGCGTACAGCTGACGCTGAAGTCGGTCGGGACGAGCTGGGGCGTCCACTGGTCGAGGTCCTCGCAGACCTCGACGCGTGACCGTCCGGCTTTCGACCCGGGGTGAACGCGACCTGCGGCGCCTGGATCCTCAGGTCCGCCGGAGAATCGTGGCGGGCCTACAGGCGCTGGACAGTGCGGCTGCCAACCTCGACATCAAACCCATCAAGGGCTCTCCGCCCTGGTTCCGACTACGGGTCGGTGAGCATCGGGTCCTCTACCGCACGATCCAGAACGGATTCCTGGTCGAGCGCATCGTCTCCCGCCAGGACCTTGAGAAGGGCGTCCGAACCTTGGAGTGAGCCCCTAAGTTTAAGTCAACTTAGCCTCAGTCCATGCCCTTCGCTTCGAAGTCGTCGACTTCGACAAGGAAGACGCACGCCATGCTGGCGAGGTCTGCACCCTTCTGTCCGAGGCGGGCCGAACGATCGGTCCTTACGATGTTCTGATCGCCGGCCAAGCACGGGCACGAATCCTCATGCTGTTGAGTCGCAACGTCCATGAATTCAAACGAGTGCCAGGTCTCATCAGCGAGAATTGGGGGTCCGATTGAGGCGCCGAGTCCTCCTTCACATGGCAGGCGTGGTCAGGTGACCTGCTCGACGGATGGCTCGCCGGGCCAGGAGCTGGCCGACCAGTCGCACCGCGACCTGTCCGACGTGGAGCGGAATATCCGCTCGCACCGCTTCCTCGAGGCGCTCGAGGAAGGGCGCGTCCCCCGCGAGCGGCTGGCGATGCTCGCCGGTGAGCAGCAGGCGATCATCGTCAGCGACCGCCGCAGCTTCGCCCTGCTCGCATCGCGCTTCCCGGCCCCGCCGGCTGGCGATCTGTTTCTCTCGCTCGCCGAGGGCGAGGGGCAGGCGCTCGCGCTGCTGTGCGCCTTCGCCGCCGCGATGGGGGTCGACTCCGAAGCGCTGCCCGCCCACGAGCCCGCCGCCGGTGCCCAGGCCTACCCTGCGTTCGTGGCGTGGCTGGCGCTGAACGGCTCCCGCAGCGACGTGAGCCTGGCGCTGCTCGCCAACCTCGCCGCCTGGGGCGCCAACTGCGCCCGCGTCGCCGCGGCCCTGCGCGACCGCTACAGCCTCAACGCCGAGGGGGTCGCGTTCTTCCGCTTCTTCGCCGAGCCGCCGCCAGACTCCGAGCAGCGGCTGCTCTCGGTGCTCGACGAGGGCCTTGGCGCCGGGGATTCGCCCGTGCGCGCCCGCCGCACCGCGCGGCTGCTACAGGCGTATGAGCTGCTCTTCTGGGACACGCTCGCCGAGGGGATCGCGTGATGGAGGGCAAGGCCTTCAGCGACGTGCTGTGGTCGGGGATCGAGGACACCTACCAGGCGATCCTTGGCCACCCGTTCATCGCTGGGTTGACCAAAGGCACGCTCGACCGCGATTGCTTCCGCTTCTACATCGTCCAGGACGCCCACTACCTGCGCGAATATGCGAGGGCGCTGTCGGTCGCGGCCGCGCGCGCCCCGCAAGAGCGTGACATCGCGATGTTCGCCCAGCACGCCTCGGGCGCGATCGAGGTCGAGCGCTCCCTGCACGAGAGCTTTTTCAGGGAGTTTGGACTGAGCGATGAGCAGGTTGCGGCGACGCCCATGGCCCCCACCAACCTCGCCTACGCGAGCTACTTGCTCGCCGTCGCCTACGGCCGCTCCTTTCCGGAGGCCCTTGGCGCGCTCCTGCCCTGCTACTGGATCTACTGGGAGGTCGGCAAGGCGCTGCTCGAGCGCGGCTCGCCCGACGCCCTCTACCTGCGCTGGATCGAGACCTATGGCGGCGAGGAGTTCGCCGCCATCGTCCGGGACGTCATTTCGCTCACCGACCGGCTGGGACCCGAACTCAGCGCGAGCGAGCGCGGGCTGGTCGCCGGCCACTTCGCCACGACCAGCCGTTACGAGTGGATGTTCTGGGACATGGGATACTGCCAGGAACGGTGGCCGATCCAGGCGGCGTCATAGTGGCGACCGCGGCCACGCCGCGGCTACCCGAAACGTCCGGCGATGAACATCCAGTGACCTCAGCGGACCGGTCGATTGGTGCCGCACTCGCGCCAGGAGACGGCCCTGGCTCCAGATCAACCCACCAGCGAGGAGGAGCGCTGCGGCGGAACGCCCATGGAAAGGCGAGTGGCGGAAAGCAGGGCGAGCAGCAGCAGGAGCGCCACAACCACGACGCCGCAGCGCAACATACGGCCGAGCCGCTGGCGCCATGCCCGGAGATGCTCAGCGCTGCCCGGACCGCCGCAGCGGTTTCTCTTCGCGGAGCGACACCAGCGACCCGGTGCCGACGCAGGTCCGACCGCCGTGATCGAGTTCGACGACGTAGAGATCTTCTTCGCTTCCGTTGGGCAGTCTGACCGCAGAGTGGCCGCCCAACCGGACGATCCTGCCCTCGGCCCTGGCCCCCTCGGCCCTCTTGCCATCGGCCTGTCCATCACTCCAGCGGCCAGGCTCGATGCGCACACGCTCGCCCGGTTCGTAACTCTCAATCAATCTCAATGTTTCTTCCTCCCAATCTCAGGCAGCGATGAATCCCTGAATGTCCGGATCATCGAGGCCGTTTACCCGGGTGTCGATGGTGCCGAGGCCGCGCACATTGCTCTCGCTGACGACTATCGCGTTGTGCTCTCTATCCACCAGGATCACGATGGCGACGTGGCCGTACCCCGAATACTTGCCGGGCGCATAGGACACCACGGCACCCACCGACGGCGTCTGGGAGACCGCCAGATGGAGCGCCACGGCTGAGCGAATCCAGATACCGCCGTCGCCCATATGACCGTCGACGTTGTGGTTGATTGCCACCCACCAAGTGCACTGGCCAAACGCATACGTGTCGTGAGGGAAGCCGTTGCCGGGCACGCCCTCAAACAGCTTCTCGCCGCTGCGGTAGGGGTGCTGCTCGAGGATCGTGCCGAACCCGTGCGCGATCTGGCTGGCTGAGTAGTGCACATCCGCTAGCAACTTGTCGAGGGCACCGGTGGCAGCATTGACCACGGCGGTGGTCGCCACCTGAACGTAGTAAGTGGCCGCGATCCGAAGGATGTCGGCCACGTACCAGGCGGCATGGTTGTAACCGAAGATCGCCCGACCCATGTCGCCGCCGTGCTCGTTGAGAAGGGCCTGGAGATAGGCCGCAGTTCCGCAGGAAGCGTCACGGATGTCGTAGACGTTGCCGCCGCCACCGCAGTCGTGCTTGTAGGCCGCCCAGGTGCTTAGCAGAAACTGCATCGGCCCAGCCGCACCGGCGCTGTTGGTGCCCGAACGGACGCCAGGCAGGGTGGAGCGGCCGTGGTCAGTCTCCTCCTTTCCGATCGCCGCGATGATCCACCAGGGCACGTCCTTAACAGTTGTAGCGGCGTGCTGGTAGGCCGCTAGGAAGTCGGGTGGGATGTCAGCCAGGGCCGCTGCGCTGGGAGCGCCGACGCCGGGCCCTCCGCCCGGATTGCTCCCCGCGCTGGGCTGGAACACGCTTGCTAGCAGAAAGAGAGGCGCCACCGCAACCACGACCAGAATCACGAGTCCGGCCAAGAACCACTTCTTCATCGCTAGAAGTTCACCTCGGCCACTCGCCAGCCTGCTGGCGTCTTGGCCATGATGGTCTCGATCGGAACCGTTTCGTCGCGGTCGCCCGCGTCGGAATGGATGTGCTGCTTGATCTGGCCGATGAACCCCAGAGGGGCTCCGCCAGCGCAGCCCTCACACGCGACGTGAACCACTGTCGCAGTGCTGATCTCATGCGAGGCGGCTCGCTTTGCGTTGCCAGCTGCACCGCTTGAGGACTTGCTCAATTCCTGGTGCAGTTTGTCGGTCACATAGGGGCGAACGGCCTTCCGCACGGCGTCGAGCGGGTCATCGTAGCGATAGCTCTCCAGCGCCACCAGGAACTTCATGGCAACCTCCCTGGCGGCTGCCACCTCTGCCTCCGGATAGGGCACCAGTGGCGGGGGAGTAGAAGCCGCTGTAGGCGCCGCTGATACCGCAGTAGTGGGCGGCGGGGCACTACCTGGCTGAGCGACCGCCGTAGGCACCGCAGTGGCTTGTGCCGGGGCTGACGGCCCTACAGCCGCCATCTGCCGGGACGACGCTGTGGGAGGTTGGAGCTGATGCCAGACCAGCGCGCCGATGCCCAGCAACAGCAGTACTGCGGCCAGCCCCGCCAGCCACCTCATCCGAGGGTAGACTCCGAAGAACTCACCCATTGAGGTCGCCTAGGTGGCGGCGGATCCGGTGAGATCTTGGAGCTTCCGCTCCTCAAGGACCGGATCGTTGTCGTGGGCGAACCCGAGTGCGAACCCAGACGCGACCTCTGCAGCCACCTCCAGGAGGTCGTCGCGAACCGGCCGTGAGATTTTGCTCCAATCCAGGAACGTTCCCTCGGCCAGGTGTGGATCCCGGTGGACGTGGAGCACCTTGCGCACGTGCCGGCTGAAGTGGTTGGTCAACACCTCCACGTCCTGCTTGGCGCTCTTGGAGCCATCCACCTCGTTGATAGCCACCAGCACCCGCTCCCGCACGAACTCCGCTCCGCGCAGATCGGCCACGTAGCGCATCGTCTTATCGGCCAGGCTTGCGGTGTCCGCCGTCGGCGAGGAGACAATCAATGCCTGATCGCAGACCTGGAACGCGTACGTCGTCGCTGAGTCCACTAGACCTGTGCCCAAATCGAGAGTTAGAAAGGATTGGCAGTAGTGGTAGAGGAGGCGCAAGATTCGGCGATATGACCCTTCATTGAGCGCGGCCCGCGTCCAGCTGTCACGGGGTGCGGTGAGGACGGCCATGCCCATCTCCGACACCACGGGGGCAAACGAGTTGACACGAGGCTGACCCACCTCAAGGTCCAGCTCCGGGCCTCCGCGGCTGCACAGGAACTCGAGGAGGTCAGAGATCGACTCCTCGTGCTGCAGATGCACCCGCTCCCGACAGGTGCCGTGATGTGGGTTGGCCTCCACATAGATCGGTAGATCTTTGCGCTCAAGGCCGAGCAAACTGGTCAGGAGGAGACTGAGTGTCGTCTTGCCGACGCCCCCCTTGGCTGACCCCACCCCCAGCCGATGCGGCCGACTGGTGATCCCTGAGCGGATCTTCTGGATCAGCTGGAGCTGATGCAACTCCCTCTCGCTGGCACCCAGGTTCACCCGACCACCGGTGACCTTGTAGAGCAGGTTGCGCAATCCCGTCCGAGGAATGGGCTTGCTCCGCCGACGCTCGGCGAGTGCCCGGCTCAAGTCGTCGTTGTCAGCTGCGAGACTAGGGCTGAGCGGGCCAGCGGGAACCGAAGTCTCAGAGGTCGGGAAGCCCGACTCCCGCGCCAACACCGGAACCGGTTCCTGCTCGGAGCCCGGCATATTCGGCACCCATTGGGACCCGTTCCAACGCCAGGAGCCGTCGGGGCTCAACGGGCTGTTGTGCAAAGGCTGACTCATACTGCACTTGCCTCCTCATCGCGGCTGAACGACCCGCCGACCACGTATGCGTTGTATGCGTCTATCCGCCAGTGTCCGGCGATCTTCTGCACCTCGTGAACCACAGCGGTGTCGTCCGGCTTTGGCCCTTTAATTTCGGCAATGGTTTGCGCATGATCCACAGTGATCCTTATGTCGCCGGGGAATTCCTTTGACGTTGACTTCTCGAGCTTCGCTGCCAGCGGAGGACTAGCCCAGGTAAGCCTCTGGCGACCTGGTTGCCATCCCCACTTGCCACCAGGGCTTCTCGCCTCCTGGTCGTTAGGACTTGGGAGACGTGTTTGCTGGCGAGGCGTGTAGAACGGCCAGACCTTCTGCCGTTCCTGGCCTCCGGTCTGACCCTCGTCGAATGTCCACAGATAGTTCGCGAAGCGGACTGTCCAGCGCAGCAGATCGCGGGCGTCTTGATCGCTCAGCCCGACGTCCTTCGCGCCTGTGACGGGAACCTTCTGGTAGTCGGGTTCACCCCGGAATGCGGGCGGTCCGCTCTCCGTCAACGGCAGGTGTGACGGAGACGGTTTGGTCGCGCCGGCACCGCTGCTGCCACACGCCGCCACCAACAGCAACCCCAGAGCCGCCAGGGGACCTATCCAGGCGCGATGATCCGTCACGGTCGGCCGTCCTTTGGCAGGGGTCGGCGTTGGGAAAGCAGGCGGGGTGGACTCGCCGGCAGTAGACGATCCTGACCCATCTCCTGAGCAGCCGACAAGTCCTTGTTCTGCTGTCTGAACTTGAGGTATTCCTCCGCTCGCTGCTTGACTAGGTGTTCCGGCATAAGGGCTTGAGCTCGCGCCGTAACGCGCTCGCCAGCCGCCTTCTCCTGATCGGCTTTGACCTTGCGATGGTCCGCGCTGTACTCGGGCGACATGCCTGTTGCCCGCTCGGTGGCATTCCAGGCCGCGCTCTGCGCCGCTCGCATGAGGTTGCGCGGAGCCAGCGCCGTGCCTTTCGCGACCTGTCCCGCCACCCGAGCTTGGAGCTTGGCGTTGCCAAGACCGGCCTTGCCAATCCCGACCCAAGCCGATGCGTCCGTTCCGCCAGAGGCAACCAATCGGCTGCCGTGGCCGCTTCCGTCCTTCACATTCCCCGTGAACTCCCGCCGATTGCCGTCCGCCCAGGCCGTGAAGCCGGACCTGCCGCGGCCGATCTGGCTGCCGAGCGAGTTCGACGCCCCCACCAACGCGGGCACCCGGCGCCGAGAGCTGAGGCCGGTGGTGCTGCTGCCAGCGCCGGTCGCGCCCTGGGTGGTGGCAGGAACCGATGCTGCCCCGGTTGGCACCGCAGCCTGGGTGCCGCTGCCGCCCGGGATCGCATTCTGCTTGGCCCGGCTGGCGTGGACCAGATTCAGCGCCCGGCTGTCGATGTGGAGCGCGGCGGAGGCGGCATGGAGCAGCGGGCGGCGGAAGACGTAGACAACAGAGAGGAAGGCCAGCTCCAGGAATGGGGGCGCCCACCAGAACTCCGACTGCGCGACTCCGGCGGTGTCCGTCGAAGAGGTCAGGAGGCCGTTGAGCACCAAGAGGAGTCCGGTGGTGAAGATGGCCAGGGGCCGCAGCACGGCCAGACTGAGGATCAAGCGCAGCCAAGTCAGGAAGAGCGGGCGCCCCTGTTCGGACATGCCGATCAATCCGACCACCGGCGTCAGGCAGACCAGCGCTATCTCGCCTGCCTGGGAGATCAAGGCGATCAAAGCCAGCCCGCCAATGATGAGCCCAGAGATCCCGGCGAGCAGCATGGTGACGATCCCGATCGTCACGCGCCAGAACGGCGCGTTCCCCTTGAGATAAAAGTCGTGGTAGTTGTTGGCCTGGTCCAACTGACCGTCCACCTTGGTGATCTTCTTCGTCATATCGGAGTTAGTCTGGCCAGAGGCGTTGTAGGCCAAGATGGCGTCGCCCGCCGAGCCCACCTGACCGCTGTTCTTGCAATCTGGGTTGGCCACCGGTCGGACGTCCGGTCCTTTATCGGCGGAGCCTGGCACCGTGACGCCGAAGTAGTTTTTATCGCCCGGCTTCACGTCGTCGGCGCTGACGCATTTCTGGCCGATCGAGGCGTCCTGGAACGTAGCGACCTCCCAGGGGATGAAGATGAAGGTCCGCCAGTACTCGTCCGCGAGGAGCCTCATCCCCTTGTCCACCGGCGAGCCGTACTTGTACTGAGCTGAGTTTGCAACGCGGGCCATTTGCGGGTCCGCGGAGATCTCGGCTTGCAAGCCGGAGCTGGTGATCGCGCTGCTGGCGTTGTCGACCAGGCGCGGAACGTAGAGCGGATCGACGACGAAGGCACTGGTCAGCCCGCCGATCAAAAAGGCCAGAGCGATCTGGCTGCCGATCTCCTGATAGCGGCCGCGCAGGTAGGCGCGCAAGAGGTTGAAGGCGAAGACGGCGGCCAGGATGACGAGCAGGGGCTCGTAGAGGCCAGCCTTGAGCGCGTCGACCACGGAGTGGACCGGCCCTTTCCCAACCGAGCGCCCGGTGATGGGGTCGCGGTAGGGATCGTCCACGGCGTCGAGCAGGCTGGCCTGGCTGGCGACCTGGAGCAGCTGCATCGATATCCGGCCGACCATGGCGGCAGCGGAGAACTCCAGGTTGGCGGCGTTGTTGATCGGCCCGTGTAGCCCAAGGGCAGTCGGGTCGGCTGGGCTTCCGTAGTCCGCATACATCTGGTAGGCCGGCGGTGGATAGGCCTCGAAGAGGTTTTTCTCAGACCCACAGCGCATATCGCTGACCCTCACGTTCCCGAAAATGGCCGTGCTGCCGCAGGAGTCAGGATTTCCCGGGGTTGTTGCAGCCTGGGCCAGCAGCGGCGTCGCCGCCAACGCCAGGGCACCGAGAAGGGTCAAACAGAGCTTCCGGCGAAATCCCTTCATGAACGAGGCTCCTGCTCCGGGGGGCGCTCGGAGCCGAACAGCGGGGTTGAACCTAGCCAGCGCGGCTCCTCCGCAATCTCCGCCGCATGGCCGTTGCCATCCACGCCGTCCGCGCCAGTCGCGTGCAGCTCGGGCAGCTCCTCAACTTCAAGGTTCGTCTGGCGTCCCGCCGTGGTGTCGAACGCGTCGAGGAACGTGCGGTCCATGGCGCCCATCAGGTCACACGCGAAATGCCCGATGCGGCCCTGGCGATCCTTCATGATGCCCTTGCCCTTGTCTGTGTTTTCGTCGAGCCCGGTCAGGAGCTCGTGATGCTCCTCGGACAGACCCAGCAAGCGCATGGCGTCGCGCCCGGAGCCCTCAGAGCCCATCCGCAGGCAGATGGTGATGCCGATCTGGTTGCGGATGCGCTCGTCCTGAAGGTCGGAGGGGTTCTGGCTAATCAGGTAGACGGAGACGTTCTTGGAAGAACCCAGGCGGGCGAGCTGGGAGATGAGGGTCCGACCCTGTGGTATGTCCGAGAGCATCCACAGCTCGTCGCCAAAGAACGCTTTTGGCCGAGCGTGCCCACCAGCTTCCAGCAAGCCGATGCTGAGCTGGGCCACACCCTGGAGAAGGACCGAGGAGAGCACCTGACTGGTCGTCCACTCGCTGCGCGGGGTGCCTGGCTGCGGCATATCAAGGCCACTGAACTGGACGACGGTCAGCCCCTCAGATAGGTCCAGCTCCTCAAGCGGCCGACCATCGCCAAAGAAGATGCCAGCCGCCGCCGAGCGGCTGATCTCGGTCAGACGCACGTACATGTTCCGCGCGAAGGGGTGGTCCGGCTGCCCGATAAAGCCCCTGATCTGCTCCAATACCGCAGCCATGTCGTACTGGCCTTCCCTGTGCGCGGCGCTCATCGCCTGGTAGAACTCCTCGGCACCGCCCTGCTCCCAGAGGTGGTGTCCGACCAGTTGCTGAACCTGATTGGAGGCGAGGTCGCGGACCTTATTCAGGGAATGCGGGTCTTTCCGCTCCGGATCAATCAAGCGGTGAGGATCGAGGACGCCCGGATGCCGTGAGGCATCGAAACGCACTACGCGGACTGGCAGGCCCACCTCGCGAACTAAGAACTGCAATCCGTTCGACTCCCGCTTGGGGTCGATCAGGAGGCAGGCGGCGCCCATGCAGAGGGCCTGGTAGCAGAGGTAGTAGGCGAGGTTGCTCTTGCCGCTACCGGACTGACCGACGATCGCGGTCACCGATGTTCCGCGAGAGCGGCCGGCGCCAAGCACGTCCAGGAAGACCGGCTGCGGCCGAAGCGAGTAGTTCCAGCCGGCGAAAGCTCCCACGTCGTCACCCAGGTCGGTATCAGCGAAGAAGCCTGAGCCGCCCAGGGTTATAGACGGTGCCAGCTGGCCCCAAGTGCGCTGCTTTAAGGCTGCGGCCAGCATGGCTTCCTCGAAGAGCACCTTCTGCCGGTTCCAGACCGCCCGGGCCTCCAAGCCTAGGTTCGTATACAGGCCGCGAAGGCTGTTGACCCGAATCTTCAGCTCCTCCTCGGAGGAAGCGGCGACCACAAAGCGGGCGTGAAAGCGCACCAACGGCGCATGGTCGCGCTGGATCTGGGCCTGGACTTCGCTGGCACCGGCGATGGTGCGTGCAGTGGAGATATCCAGGTCGCCCGATGCCTGGGCGTCCTCGTTCTGAGAGCGCGCGACCTGAATTGTGCGGCTTAGGGCTTTGACCGCTTTCTTGGTGCCGATCACCTCGACGTGGCAATCCACGTCGACGGGGAAGTTCAGGGAGTCGTAGGCGAGAAGCCACTCGTGGCCACCGGCCGGGTAGTGCATGATCTCGGGCATCCGGATGACCGGGAGCAGCGCGACATAGCTGGTCGTACCTTCTGGCCGGGTCAAGCGGACGCGGCCGCGGCCGTTCTCTATCTCGGCGTCGGCCAGGACTTCGAGCTCGGCGCCCCAGAAGGAGCGGCGGTAGGGCACTGCCTCCGGCTGGCCCTGGCCCAAGTAGCTCTGGCGCGCAATTAGCCAGCGGAGCTGGGCGGCGGTCGCGAGAGCGATGCCCGGCACCAGCTCCTCATAGAGCGCCAGCGCCGAGCGCAGGGCCTGCTCCAGCTCCCGAATCTCAAAGCGGCTCGGGCGCGGGTTACTTGCCCCTAACAGTCGCTCCGCCCGCCGCTTTGCACGGCTGTGCGCCGCCCACCATCGCTTGCTGGCGGCCAGCAGCGAATCTTCGTTGGCGATGTCAACGCCCAAGAAGGCTTCGCGGCTGTAAATCTGGCTGCCGAACAGGTAGGCGGCTTGGAGCTCAACGAACTCGTCCCACAGCCCGTCTCGGGCGCCCGCGACCTTGAGCGTCTTCGCCTCGTCCTCCCACTGGGGGAGGTCGATGGGCGTGGCGACCACCTTCAGCTGATGCGTCCCCTCCGGGAGCCGGTCGAAGAGGAGCGAGTAGGCCCTGGCCTGGCTGACCAGCTGTTCTTGCGTCGAGAGGTCGTAGCGTCGCATCGGCAACTGGAACCAGAGGCTTGGGCGGCCGTCAAAGAGGCTGTAGCCGTCAGCCACATAGCCACGTTCCGCTCTCAAGCCGGCGCTCCGGGCGCGCGGCCCGGCTGGGCCTTAGAAGTCCGTTGTAGTCGCCGTGGCTTGGGGGCGCGGGCAACCACGGTCTCCACCCTTAGCCGATCAGAGCCCGGCAGGAAGACACCGATGCCCCATGCGTTGAACTTGGGCGGCTCGAACAGGTAGAGAATGGCATACCAGGCCCACCGGATCGGCGACAGCCCGTCCGGCGTCTCCGTGCCCGCCAGCCTGTACACGATCCACATCGACACGATCCAGCAGCCGAGGCGGATCTGGCTGGGCGCGAATGGAAGAAGTCGGAACCAGAAGAAGACGAGGGGCAGGAAGGCGCAGCCCGCGACTGCAGCCTGCATCAGGTCCACCGGCCGCCAGAGCTGCCACTTGCCGATCGCGTAGAGCCGATGGCTGATGTCCAGCAGCCCCTTGTAGACGGGAAGTTCCAGGTGCATCAGCCGCGCCCCCCGATAGGACCGGAGCCGAGCCACATCTGGTCCAGGAGCTGCCGGGTCTGACCAGGCAACAACCACAGCGCTACCAGGAGAGCCGTAAGCCAGGCCCACATCAGCAGTATCAGCACGCCCGGCCCTCCTACCTGTCCCTAGCTCTGCCCGAAGGCTGTCTTGAACAGCGACCAGGCACTGTCTGCAACGATCTTCAGCGCGTCGCGGTTGAACACGAACATCGCCACCAGGACTGCTGCCAGGACGGTAACCACCATCTGCGGGTAGGCACCCTTGACGAAGTGCTTGAGCAACATGAAGACGGCGGCGGCGCCGAGCACCACGGCGATCAGCCCCAGAAACCAGTCCGCAAGCGGGGCAGCCGTTGGGGCGCTGGCCAGAATCATGTTCGAAATCACTTTTTCCACCTCCTTCAGATGGCATTCAGGCTGACGACGCGCCAGGCGGCGTCAACACTGCGCATATGGACCCGATAGGGCTGGACGAAGGTTCCCTGGTTGTCCATGTGCCAGGTCACCATGACGTTCAAAGTGCAGTCCATCTGTGCTGAATCGCAGGTCAGCACCTTGACTGGTGCGATGGCGGCCAGCGTCACCGCTCCACCAAGACCGCCTCTGACCGAACCGCCACTCACACCGACCGACTGCAAGGCTGCTTTATCGCTGGCTCCGTACGCGGTGAACAACACTTTCAACGCGGCCTGCACACTCGAATCCAGGCTGCTGTTTGCGTCGCCCCCCAGCTGATCCATCTGGCCAGGCGCTGGAGCCGACACAAAAGCCGGCGGAGCCGCTACCGCCAGGCTCCCCGAACTGGAATCCTGCTTGACCTTGACCGCCAGCACCACGCGCCGCAGAGAGGGCGCCAGGGTTGCGACCACAATTACGCGAGCAGTCTTGGGATCGAGCTGCTGGTAGCCCGCCACGTAAGCGCCCAGAACCGCCACGCCCGGTGCCTTCCCACCCTCGGGGTACCCATAGCTGGGATCGTCGGGGGAGGCCACCGTCAAGGTCGCCAGCTGAGCCTTACGCTCGTCCGCCGATCGGCCCGTGTCCAGGTAGACGGAGGTGAACTGGACCGCCAGGCTCGAAGCCGCCGGACGCGGAAACGCATAGTCGGCTGGCACGCCCGCCTGGTTTGTCACCACCTGTGCCGGTGGCCGATGGAGGTTCTGCCAGGCGTTAACGACGCCCGCGGTGAGCGCAACGATGACCGCATAGACCAGCAAGGGCAGCGCAACTTGCTTTGCCCGCTCGGACCACTCCATCTCGCGCAGGCCGCCCACCTGAGCTGAATAGATGCGGCGCGCCAGGCGCGCCGAGCGGGAGCCAGGGGTGGGCAATGGAGCCGCAGGTTCCGATGCCGCAGCTTCATCAGCTCTGGGCTCAGTCGGCCGACGCTGGCCACTGGCTGGCCCCTTCTTCTCCGCAGGCTCCGCAAGCGGTGATGGCGGCGGGCGTACGGCCGTCGCCGGCCCGGTCGGGATCTGGCGCTGTACAGGGTTCCAGCCTGGGGGCGGTTCCTTGGGCGGAGGCGGGATCTCGCCCGAAGTGGTGGACGGGGCGGGCGGCTGCCAGCCGGCTGGTGGCGCCGACGGTGGCGGCGGAATCGACTGCAGACAGTCTTGATTGGCTGGCTGCTCCCGCTCCCGGCCGTACCGCCGTGGGTATGGCACGACGCGGCCGTGGGGTTCCGTGCTCAAGGCCGCCTCTGGACGTTCGACATGACGAGTTCAACCGTATGGGTCACGCGAACGCCATGAGCGTTCCAGTTGCGTTCGTTCTCCGTTCCGATTGCGTTCCAAGTCGGCAAGGACGTGCCGCCTAGGCCGCGGTCGTGGTACTCAATCGCTGGTGCAGACGACTCTTTGCTGGCCGCGGCCCCGCTCCGCTTTCCTGGTGCTACGAGTGGTCAGGGAGCCTCACTACCCTCCTGGGCTAGTTTGGGCGGAGCTGAGCCGCTGCGAGGACTTGCTGGAGTCGGAGCGGCAGGATGTGATCATCGCTAGTCGGGAGGAGGTTCTACGACTAGTCAGCAATTGGCTCGACGGCTTTCTGATCAGACCCGACGAGTCAGACTAGCCCTTCCTGACGAGGGTAAGTCTGATATCTAATCCACTGATTTTTTGGATAGCCAATCTGAGTGACGGCCGATATACTGTGACCATGCGTAAGACAACGATCGCGGTGGATGACGACAAAGTCAGTGAGGCGGCCCGTGCCTTGGGAACGCGGAGCTTGAAGGAGACCGTGGACCGATCTCTGGATGAGGTCGTGGCCATTGCAGCCCGGCGAAGGCTGATAGATCGGTTCAGCCGGCCGACCGACCTTGCTGACGACGAGGTCATGGCCAGCGCCTGGCGGGATTGAGAGGCTGAGGTGCTGAACGCGCGCTATCTCGTCGACAAGAGTGCATTCGCTCGCAAGTCCCATCCTGATGTAGCGCGTGTAATTGATCCTCTGATTGCGACAGGGTCGCTGGCGCGGTGCGGCATCTTCGAGCTAGAAGTCTTCTATAGCGCACGAAACGCCGAGGAACTCGACAACGATCGGCGGGATCTCAGCCTTGCTCTCCCTCTCGCTGATACCCGGCAGGACGACTTCGAGCGGGCGGCGGACTACTTGGGGCTGTTAGCGAAGCGCGGCCTGCACCGTTCGGTTCCGATTCCCGACTTGGTCCTGGCAGCGGTCGCTGAGCGAAGCGGGCTTACCGTCCTCCACTACGACCGTGACTTCGAGGCTCTCCGCGCAGTGGTCGGACTGGACGCCGAATGGGTGATGCCGCAGGGCAGCGTGCCTTGAGCGGACGACCGCGCCGGGTGAGCCCCACGGTTGCTGCGCGCGGTCGGCTAACGTCAACAGCTCAAGCCTGCAGTAGCCGATGCAATCGGTCAGAGGGAGCTAGATCGCGAAAAGCGGCCTTGAGCTGGCGTCGGTACTCCTCGAACGCTCGCTCGGCGCCGGGATAATCGCCGTTCGCGAGGTGGGTTCGCATCAACAGTGCCCGCGGGGGCTCACGCCAAGGCTCGGCGCTTACGACCATCAAGGCCACACTGGCTGCCGCACCGTAGTTGTGGTCAGCGAGTAGTCGCTCGCCCAGAATCTCGAGCGACGCCAGGCGCAGCTCGTGCCAGCGCGCGCTCTCGAACCGCGCCCAAGAGTCCGGCCAGGTCGGCAGCAGATCATCTGCGAGCAGTTCCTGGTCGCTCGGCTCCGGACGGCCGCCGGTAAGCAGGCGGTACCCAGCGCTTAAGGCAAGCTGAAAGTCGACTCGCGCCTCGCAAACCAGGCGGACGGCAGAGGCGTTCGACTCCACCAGGCCCCAGCTGCCTAACCGCTCCTGCCAGAGCGTCTTGCGAAGGTTCGCGGCCGCCTGATCCCGACTTCTGAATGGCCAAAGCACGTTTGCAAGCTCCGGACGGCTGTGCGGGCGCAACCGGACCGCAAGGTAGGCGACCAAGCGTTGGACCGAAGTCGGCACAACGGTCATCCGGTCGGCTCCAAGGCGAAAGCCGCCCAACAGATCAACCTGAAGAGAGCCTGCTGTATGCATCGGACTCGCCCCCGAAGATGAACCGCGCCAACCGCTCCGCCAGCTTCGATCCTATCGCCGGATGGCTCGCGCGTCTACGTCAGTAGTGGTATCGCGCTTGAAGAATCACAACGTCGTCGCCGTCGAGGAGGTAGACGAGGCGGTGCTCATCGCTGATCCGACGCGACCAGCAGCCCGCAAGCAAGTGACGCAGCGGCTCTGGCTTGCCGATCCCGGCCGTCGGGTCCCGCACGATCTCCGCCAGGAGCCGATTGATGCGCTTCAGGGTTGAACGATCGTTAGCCTGCCAGTAGATGTAGTCCTGCCAGCCGTTCGGCGTGAAGACCAGCCTCAACCGGGCGGAAGAGAGTGCTCCTGACGCTCGCCCCTCTTGGCTTGAACAAGACTCTCCACGAGGCGCGCGGCGTTCACCGGGGACCGCAGAAGATGGGCTGTCTCTTCCAGGGCGTCGAACTCGTCGCGAGAGAGCAGAACAGCGTTTCCGCGCCGAGACAGGATCTCAACTGGTTTGCTGTCGCTGTTGACCTGCTCAATCAGGGGGAAGAGGCGCTTACGAGCTTCGCTTGCGGAGATAGCCATACCGCTATAGTACCGGATCTTGTACCACCGTATCCGTCGAGCCAGACAATCGAGACGTGCCTCGCTCGAAGTACGGCTTCACCTTCACGAGGCCCCAGCTTGCGCGGGAGTGAACGACGGCGTGACAGGGGGTGAGGGTTCTGAGCGCCTGAGCGAGGCGGCTTGCTTCCCGGCCTCGCGTCTCCCCGTGCACGGCACGCTGGATCTCCGCGATCTGCTCCAGCTGCGTCTGGCCGAAATACAGCTGAGTGGCGCAGCAGCCCTTGACAACAAGGCTCAGATCGCGCGGGAACTGAGTCGCCAGCATTACCCCAAGCCCGAAGGCGCGACTCTCGCGGAGTATCGGCTCCAAGAAGGGGCTGGAGGCAACTCGATGCGCTTCGTCGAGACCGAGCACCCAGCGCAGACCAAGCACGTGGCCGTGTGCTCGCATCTCGTGGTAGAGCGCGAGCAGCAAGAACTCTCCCACCGAGGCCTTCGCCTCGTCCCCCGGGAGCCCAGTCAGGCGGATCACCGCCCCATCCGTGAGCAGGGACGCGACGCCCCCATCCGTGGTCTGGTCGAACGGGTCCAGGTCAACGAGCGGCGAGAGCCGACCCCGCGTCGGGTCCTCCGAGTCGAGGCGAGCGACCACCTCTTGTAGGCCGGGGTAAATCAGCGTCTTCTCGGGCCGGTAGGGATCGAGCGGTAGCCCCGCCTCCTGATAGGCTGCCTTAGCTGCCTCCCGAAAGCGGAATGCCTGCTGATCGCCGAGCCGCCAGACCCGCTTCACGATGTCCACGGCGCGGTGGATCTGATGTAGGCCGTTGACGTAGCTGGTCGCCGGATCCGCTACTGCGGCCAGCGGGTTGAAGGGCAGTCGCCGTCCGATCGAGGGATCGATCACCTCAAGTCCCTGCTCGGCCGCCCACTCCTGGGAGTAGTCGTCTTTGGAGAAGTCGAGCATGACCGGTGCCACTCCCTTGGCCCGCAGCTCTGCGGCCACCGCCATCACAGTCTGTGTCTTTCCGCTGCCGGTCTCCCCGGTCGCCAGCAGATGGCAGTTGGGGAGCGGTCGCCTGGGCAGGTAGGGGTCGAACCAGACCTCGCGCTCACCAGCATGGCCCAGTAACGCCCGCAGCCTCACCGGTTCCTCCTTCTCGCCGTTGAACATGCCGTCGTCTTCCGACTCCTCCGACGGCTCGTCCTGCTCCTCCCGGTCACCGGCTGTCCAGTCGCCGAGGAGCAGCCGCGAACGCCGTGGCTCCGGCAATCCAGCCAACGCACGGCGCACCCCCTCTGAGTCCACATGTGGGTTGCTCTTGTAGCCCGCCACCACCACGCGGCGGCCAGAACCCGACGCTGGTCGCCCATCAAGCCCAAAGTGACGGGCCACCCAGTTCCGTCCGGGGCCATCGGGGGACGAGGCCGCTCGCATCAACGGAGCTTGTATGAGTTCCGGATGAGGGGTGAGCAGCGCCAGCAGCCGCCGATATTCGTCCTCGCCGAATTCGACCAGATCGTCGACCCCGATCACCTGGTAGCCCGCACTCGGAAGTGCCCGCCGGTGACTTACCCCCAGCGTTCCTCCGGAAGGGAACCGCCAGCTTCCAGTACTGCCGATCTTGGGGTCCCAGCGAGCCTCCGTGCCCTGGAGCCAGGCTCGCAGCAGAGTCGGAGCCGGGGAAGTGGCAAGGGCGGGAACCACCAGCACCGCCGAGCACGGCCGATCCATAGCCGCCACCAGAGAGATCAGTACCCCAATCGTCTTGGCGCTGCGCGCTGTGCCTGCTAGCAGTGCCTCCGGCTCCGTAGCGGTGAGCAGTTCAGCCTGTTCCAAAGTCGGCAGCACCGGGATGTGCCGACTCTCGGCGACGTTGGTCAGGGACTCCGCGATCCGCTTCACAAGCAGCTCCGAACCGGCCTCGGTGAGCCACTTCGGCTCAATGCCCGAGGCGACATCTTCCTGGACTCGAAGCACGTCCGCCGCTTAGGCCCCCGGACGATGTGCGCTGGCGCGCTTCGTGCCCGGCCCGGTTTCCAATTCTCGCTTGATGGTCTTCACAACCAGGCTCAAAAACTTCCCGTCACCGCCGATATCTTCGGGTTCTTTGGCACCCGCAAGTGCCCGCTCCTCCGCGTCCTGGTCCACCTGCCACGACGAAAGGCGCAACTTGTAGTACGCGACCAATCCGTGGGTGTTGCCGGTCGCGGCCTCCATCTTCACTGCCTCGTAGACCGTGTTTCCCAGCTCCTCCATGCCTCTCGCACGGGCGCGCGTCACTCGTTGCCGGAACTCCGGGAAGCGGTGCGCATGAGCGAAATAAGTGGAAACACCCACGCCAGCCACACCGCAGGCGACAGTCACCGGATGACCTTCGCTTAAGGCCCGGATCAGGCGCTCCTCGACCTCGGAAGTGATCGCGTAGGGACGGCCGGTCCGGCGCTCGGGGTCTTTCAACGGCACAACGGCGTCTTCGGGTTCGTTTGAGACCTGCTGTTCCATCATCTACCGGTCCCCACGGCTACCCTTACCGGTTCCGCACCGAGCTTCTCCGGTTCCATGCTGTTCTCGCCCTGAACGTCGCTTGCCGAGCCTGCGCCATCGTCCGCCCGACGCCATTCCTCTGCGAAGCGCTCCAAACCGCGTCGCTTAGCGCGCAGTCTGGACTGCCGCCGGCGCAGCTTCTTGCGGAGCGCTGCCAGCTCGCGCTCCTGGGCAGCGCAGGCTTCCTCTTCGCGAACCAGCACCCGCTCCACCGTCTGGGCGATCTCACCGAAATCGGCCCAGGCCTTGTTTGTGTCGTTCATGTCTCCTCCGTAAGGGTTTCGGCTGTCGTTGTGGTGGCAGCTCGCTTGGCCTGAGCCAGATCGCGGGGCGACAACCAGTGGTCCTGTCCGTTTCCGCTCACCCACAGCGGATGCTCGCCGTCGGCATTGGCTCCACCGCGGCCCGGCGCGAAATCGATTGAGCGCACAGTGCCTTGGACCACGCGTCCGTTACGCAGGTGAAATTCATACTTGCCGCCCAACTTGAGCCGCCGCAGATCGACGCCAGGCGACCGTTTGACCTCCCCTGCCGCAGCTGAGGTCGTGTCCGCTGCCGCATTAGGCGCCGACGCTGGTGGGCGACTCGTGGGCACTACTGTCAGCTCTGGCCTGTGGCCGGGAATAGGTACGGAGGGGCGCTTAACGCCCGCCACCCGCGGCTCCGCCGATCTGGCGGTGGCACCCGCCGGCGGCAGGGGCTCACTGGTTCCGCTTACCGCGTCGATCATCTGCTTCGCCTCCGACACTTCGAGCAGCGGGGTCTGGACCGTTGTCGCGTCGTCGATCCACTTCCAGATCGCGCGACCTGGAGCCTCGGCGGGCAACAGCGCCGCTGCAATATCCCCCTGGCCGAGCAAGATCTGGGACTGGATGGGGTCCTGGGCTCGGAAGGCAAGGATCGCGTTCAGGTTGGCCTTGATCTGGCCGGGCACGACCTCGGCATCCGGCCGCTGTGTGCAAAGGATCATATGGACGCCCGGTGCCCGCCCCAGCCTGGCAACTCGCGAGAGCAAGTTGACATTGAGTTGGCGGGCTATTTGGTCCTCGCGCTCGGAACTCTTGATCGTGATCTCGCCGAGTTCGTCGACGACCACCACCACATAGGGCATCCGGCGCTCGGGATAGGCGAGGTTCCAGGCCTTGAGACTCTCCACGCCCGCCTCTCGAAGCAGCCCCATCCTCCGGTCCAACTCCTCGGTGACGACCGTCATCGCCTCGGCGAAGCCCTGGACGTCGTTCACTACCGGGCACAGCAGGTGGGGCACGCGGCTGAAGAGCGTGAACTCCATGCCGCCCTTCAGATCGGCGAGCACGAGGCGCAGCTGCGTGGGCGGCCGCTCCCGCACCAGCTCGGTCAGCGCCTGGCGAAGGAACACACTTTTACCGCCGCCTGTCGTGCCACCGACCAGGAGGTGCGGCATCTTGGTCAGGTCGGCATATCGGCTTCCCTCCCGTGTGATCCCAATGCCCACCGGCAGCTCGCCCTCGGGCCTGGTCTTCTGGCGGAAGCTGGCGAGGTCGATCCGGTTGGGCATGGCGTGGGTGCCGAGGTGAATCCAGACCAGGCCCTGGTTGAAGCTGGCCCGAACTGAGGCGTCGAGGTGCTCTTCCAGGTTCGCCTGCAGCCGCTTCAAGCCCATGCTGGAGGCGACGACCGGCAGCCGGAAGCCCATGCGGATGGTATGGCTACCCTCGCGCGAGAATTTCTTTAGCTTCGGCTTGACCCCCGACCGGCTCTCCAAGCCAAGCTCAGTAAACGCCTTCAGAACCTTCCGCGCTGGCCGTCGCTGCCACCAGCGCCAGGCCCACCAGACTGCCCCGGCCACGGCAGCGGCCGCTCCAGCGCCCGCCGCCAGTGAGAGCCAGCGCGGAAATGCGAGAGCGCGCAACGGATTGTGGCTGAGGAAGGGGATCGGATGCCCAGCGCGCCACCATAGGTAGCCGCCGCCGACCAGGAGCAAAATACCGGTTAGAGCCTCCCATGCTTCTTTGTCCGGATCGCTGCCGGAGCCCTCAGCGCCGGTCGACTGGTTGCTCTTGGCGTCCTTCTTCACGCAGCCGCCGCTCCTGTTGTCTTTCGACGCGCCCGCCATTCCCGCGACAGCTGGCGCCGGCAGCCACGGCAGAACGACGACCTCGCGGGCGGGAACTCCACATCTAGCTCGCCATGACGACATCGAATGCACTGGCGCGGTCGGTGAAGGCCTGGATACCGGCCCTCTCCCCAATTCCGCGAGTAGGCGGGCACCTTTCGCCAGCGCAGCCGCTCAGCGGCCACCATCAGTTGGTCCAGCTGGACCAGGGAACGCTCCTCAGGATTCCCGCCAGTGGCAGCCGGAAAGACGACAGCCGTACGCTCCAAGACCGCGCGCACAATCACCGGGACACCTCGCCAGGCCGCCGGCAGCGGTACGGCAAGCGCCTCGGGCGGCAAGTCGCGCTCACTGAGCACGTGAAAGAGACTGATCGGGCCTTGCTCGGCGTCGATCGGTTCCATCTGTATCTCCGCAGCCGGAATAGGCAGCAGACCCGCAAAGTCGCTCCGGATACGACCTCACGAGTCGCGACCCAGCAGCGCTTAGGAACCGCGAAAAGAGCACATTCAGCATACAACACCGGTGTGGTGAAAGGCGGTCGCCAGTTTGTACCCAAAGATGCCGACGATGGTCACCGTCACCAGAGCTTCCAGCGAGGCCCCGCCGAGGCTGTGCTCACGCAGCGCTGGTAGCCAGCCTGGGCGTACCTTGTCGCGCACGATCGGCCAGAGCAGCGCCATCGGACTCGGGTTGGTCAGGTCGGCAGCCAGATGAGATAGGTAGGCAAGGGCGGTCACCGTCACGATCGGAAGCAAGAGCCAGGGCACCCACTTCCAGGCCGCCAAGCCGGAAAGCCCGGTCCAGATGGCGGTCGCGAAGAAGGAGTGCACGGGGCCTCGATGCTCCAGCGGCACATGGAACTGGCGACCGAGCATCGAGCCGGGATGGTCGCAGTCGGGGAGCAGGGCGACGAACACCCCCAGCGCGCCCAAACCGGCCTCCGCCAGCAGGTTCGACGACACCCCAAGCTGTGCCAGTCCTACTGGGGGCGGCGGCGTAGCGGTGCCCAAGGAGAGAGCGATTGGGGCCGCCACCGCCGCGCCGATCAGGGCGTGAGTCTTTCCCGTCAACCGCGGCACCCCGCCGGCAAGAGGGACTGTTCCACGCCTCCCAGAGATACGGGTTACGGTCGAAACGCCCCAGCGAGGAAGCCGGGCCACGGCGCAGCGGCCGCCGTAGAGCCCTGGAGCGATATGCCTTTACTGGTAAAGTAAAGGCGTGCCGAAGATCTCCACCAAGAACCAGATCACGATTCCGGTCGCGGCGCTTGAAGAGGCCGGGCTTCGCGCCGGCGAGGCTGTGAGCGTCGAGCCGGCCGGCAATGGTGAGCTTCGAGTCCACCGTGCGGCACTGACCTTCGACGATGCCTTCGGCGCACTAACCGGCACCTACCCGCCCGGCTATCTCGATCAGCTCGACGCCGAAGACACTCAACGGTGAGGCGACTGCTGGACGCCAACGTTCTCGTCGGCGCGTTGGACAGCAGCGACGCCCACCACGCCCGCGCGCGCCGGCTGCTGACAGGGTGGCGCCAGCGGCAGGACGAGGTGACGATCAGCGTGGTCAACCTCAGCGAGGTGCTAATCGCTCCCGCGGCTGATCAGGCGCGCCTGGCCTCGGCTCGGGAGGCGATCGCCGCGCTCGGCGTCGAGGTGCAACTTCCCAACGAGGCCATTGGTGTCGAGGCAGCCAGGCTGAGACAGCGCCACCCGGTCAGTCTTCCCGACGCTTATTGCCTCGCGACCGCGAAGCACACCAGGTCAACCCTCACCTCGTTTGACCACAAGGTTCTTAAGGCAGCTAGAAACGAAGGCCTCGACACGGCCTAAGCAGCGAGAGCTGAACCTGCCGCTCTCACGCGTCGAGTCGGTGGGAACCTCGACCAGGGGACGCCCTATTTCGTCTTGGACGACTTCAGCGTCAGCCGTACGCATGTCGGCGACGTACTCAGGCGCGTTGGCAAGAACAAAGTCGTAGAGCTCTTCCTCAACCAGCACCCTCCTCTAGACCCGAGTGAGATCGGCCGCTGTTATGAGGATGCCTCGGGCGCGAAGCGGCTCCGGAGACTCGACTTCCGCCATAGCGCGCAGATAGGGGCTCACATACCAGGGAGGATCAAGGACGACCGACAATCGGGTCGCCCACTTGGGCGGCGACTGCCCAGCCTCGCGCGCCTCATGCTCGGCGAGCCCCGCCAACAGAGCATCAAATCGACGATCGCCGGTCGGCATAGGTCCAAGCTCTAGGAAACCTTCTCTTCCGTCGCCAAGCGCCCGACGCATGTCGTCAACCAACTGGAAGACCACCCGCAGCGCATTGCGCTCGTCCCTCGCCTCCAAGAGGCGGCGAATCTCGCTGCTCGCCCTGCTGAACGTCATCGGCTCATACGGAACTCTCGTGCTCCTCAGGATATCGTCAGCTGAGGGCAGCGTGCTGTATACTAATGCTGTATGGCGGCCACTCGGACGCAGGTTTACTTCACCGAGGAGCAGCGCCGCAAGCTTGACGCCCTGACCAAGCGCGAAGGAAAGACGCTCGCCGAGGTCGTGCGCGAAGCCGTGGACGCCCACACGGCTCAGCCTCCCCCAGACCTCGAGTCCGTCCTCGACGAGGCGTTCGGCTCGATGCCGGACCTGGAAGTGCCCGACCGCAGCGATTGGAACCGTGGCTATGGCTGATCTGCTGGTGGACACCGACGTGCTCATCGATCACCTGCGTGGGGACCGTCGGCTCTCGGCAGAGGTTGGATCCATAGCCATCTCGGTGATCTCACATTGCGAGCTATTCGCCGGCCACGACGAGCCGGAGCGACTCCGCCGCTTTCTGTCACCGATGAGTGAGCTGCCGATCGACCTGGAGATTGCCGAGTTGGCCGGGGTGACACGACGTAATACAGGCATCGCGACGCCCGATGCACTCGTCGCGGCGACCGCGCTCACCCACCGCCTCCCGCTTATGACCCGCAACAGGCACCACTATGATCGCGTCCCCAAGCTCCGCATCATCACGCCTGTCTGAGCCGATCTCGAGCCTAGAGCGGTACTCCGAGAGAGGGCGGCGGGTTGCCTCGGACCTCGGGAACGGCCCTTGAGCCTCTGCCGAGGGGGCTCCGCCGGCCTCTCACGACTTCGTTCCGACCTCACTTGGGAAGCTCGATATCCGCGCTTGGACCTAGAGGGGTGGGCGGTGAGTTCGCGTCGAATGGCGATGTGCCACTAAGCCAGTTTTGGCCGCCACCCCACGTTTGGATGCAAACTCTTGGACGTGACCGAGAATCGCGATTCTTCTGATGAGCTAGGAAAGGAGCCGGCTCCCGCCGCTGACGATCTCCCACCGCACCGGGAGACCCGAGCGAGCGACCTGTACAGCGGCCTTCGAGCGTTCTCGAATATCCAACGGCAACTTGCCGCCATCGACTTCTCGGCTTTGCGCGCCGCACAAAACGCGGTCGCACAGGCCAAGTTGAACCGCGCTGAGTTTTGTGGAGACTCGGCGGCTTGGATTCACGCGACGTCTCTGGTGTCGCGCTGACGATAGTAGCGCTCCTCATACTCGGCCGGCGGCAAGTCGCCGTCGGCGCCGTGAAGCCGGCGTTGGTTCCACCAGTCGACCCACTCGGCCGTCGCCAGCTCGACCTGCTCAAGCGAGCGCCAAGGTCCGCGGCGGCGGATGAGCTCGGTCTTGTAGAGGCCGACCACGGTCTCCGCCAGGGCATTGTCGTAGGAGTCGCCATGCGAGCCGACGGAGTGGACCGCGCCGGCGTCGGCCAGGCGCTCGGTATAGCGGATGGCCAGGTATTGGACGCCGCGGTCGGAGTGGTGGACCAAGCCCTCCAACTGCTCCGAGCGTCGCGACCAGATCGCCATCTCCAGGGCGTCCAGCGCCAGCTCAGCCTGCAGCGAGGCGGCGATCCGCCAGCCCACGATCCGGCGACTGAAGGCGTCAACGATGAAGGCCCCGTAGACAAAGCCGGTCCAGGCGCTGACGTAGGTCAAGTCGGCCACCCAGAGCCGGTTGGGCGCGCTGGCCACGAAGCTGCGCTCGACCAGGTCCTGGGACCGCTCGCTGAGCTCGCCCGGGAACGTCGTCCGCTTCACCTTGCCCCTCCGGACACCGGCCAGCTGAAGTCTGTGCATTAGCCGGCGCACCCGGTCGCGGCCGACCTCGTAGCCCTCCCGGTGGAGCTGGCGCCAGACCTTGTGGGCGCCGTAGACGCCGTAGTTGTCCTTGTGGATCCGGGCCACCTCCGGCTGCAGAGCTTCGTCGCGGACCTGACGAGCACAGGGCGGCCGGCTGGCTGCCGCGTAGTAGGTGGAAGGGGCGATCTCCAGCACCCTGCAAATCGGCTCGACCCCGTACCTACTTTTGTGACCGTCGATGTAGCGAGTCACCTCGGCCGTCGGCCGTCGAGCTCGGCCGCGAAAAAAGCTGACGCGCTCTTGAGGATCTCGTTGGCTCGCCGCAGCTCGCGGACCTCTCGCTCTAACTCGGCAATGCGCCGGCGCTCCTCGGATGTGACCCCGGGCCGCTGGCCGCCGTCGACCTCCGCCTGCTTCACCCAGTGGCGCAGCGACTCGCTGCCGATGCCCAGCTGGATGGCGATCCGGGTGACTACGCCGTGGCGCTCGCCGCCGGATTCGGCGATCGCCTCCTTGACCATGCGCACTGCCCGTTCACGAAGCTCGGGCGGGTAGCGACGTTGTGTGGGAACGCTCGGCTTGGACATTGTCCCCATCCTCCCAAAGGAATGGAGCCTCCATCAATCCCAGCGCGGTTCAAGTCGTTCAACGGTCCGGCGATGTTGGCCGCCCAGGATACCGTGGCCAAGCACTACGCGCGCTCCGTCGACTTTGCCCGCCTCGTCCCTACACATGAGGCGCTGATCAACACCGACGCCCTCACTGAAGCCGCTGTCGCGCAGACTGAGTGGGCAGAGTCACTCGCGAAGACGATCGACTTCTCGGCCCTCTACGACGCGCTCGCGGCCAGCGCCACGCTCACCGACGCTTACGGCGAGGTCAAGGGCTTCACCGAGTCGCTCAAGCAGCAGGCCGAGGTGTTTGCCCGAATAGCGGAAGGCTTCAGGTTCGATCTGCCAACGCTCGATCTTGCGAAGTGGATCGGGCGCCTCGACCGCTGGATCCCAGTCAACCTGCAAGGGGTACAAGAAGGGCTTGCCACCGCGGCCCGCATTTCACTGGACGAGGGTCTCCCACTCAGCTGGATACCGCGTGCAGAGATCGTCGTCGCCCTCATCAGTGCCAGCAGCCGCGAGGAGCGGCACGTGATCCTGCGCAACCGAACCATCGACATACTCGACGACTGTGAAGCTGCGCTCGTTGCCAACGACACCGAATGGGCCCGTGAGTGCAGAAACGCCATCGGCGCCCTGCGCGCCGGGTTCCATTCGCCGGCACAATCCCATGCCGGGAACATCGTCGACAGCATCGTAAGCGCGCTTCACGGCAAACAAGGGCGAGACCACGCTAAACAGCGCGCGGCAGAGGACTTCGACGACGTACCCCTACAGCTCGCGGCGGAAAGCCTGACCCTCCGACCCCTATTCCGCGCGTTGACCGCCTGGTGGCCCGCGTCGGGTGAAGCGCCTCCGGAGCACTTCGCGCGCCACACCACCGCTCATGCCGTTGGTTACGTCGGTGTCTTCGCGCCGCTGTCAGCGCTCGTCGCCGTCATGCTGGCAACTTCCCTGACGGTTCAGTATTCCTCTGAACATCCGGAAAGTACGTTTCAGTGACAGTCTCCGGTGCCCCCAAAAGCGAACTCTCGGTTGCCGAGTGAATGCCGCGCGGCTACCGAGCCCCTGCCTCGAGCCGCGCGATGTAAGTCAGCCACACCTTCGTCATGGCCAGTGCGAATTCGGAATCCCGGTGATCAGTGTCATACCGACCTCGAGCGTCGCCCGTCTTCTGCGGATGCCGGCCGCGTTGGAGAAAGTCTCGGAACTCCAGGAGGGCTTTGTCTAGCACAGCCCTCTTCTCCGCATTGATGTCGGCCGGGATAATCGCTTTCGGGTCGGTCGGTGCCAGCGCTCCAAGGGCATCGTAACAACGGATCAGGACGTCAGCATCCGAGCCCTCTTGGTTCCTTCTCTCGGCCAGCTGCAGATGCTCTAGAACCGTTTCCCACCTATGGCCCGCCGGCAGAGGTGGTAGGGGCAGCTCAATCCAAATGTAGCGCTCGGTGCCAAGGGGCTCAAGGACGGCCTTAACCCATGTGCTGCGCGGAACGTCGACCTCCATCGGAGGAATGCCTCCGTTGAGTTCCTCCCATTGCCCTGGAGGCTGCGAGAGCGCTCCCTGCACCGTAATCTCGGCTGAGCGCCTGTAGCGGACCAAGCCCTGGAAGCTCAGGCGCAAGTGGACGACAGCGCCGCGGCTGATCTCGTTCACGTAGCGGATCGCGCCAGGGCTGACTGGTACCTCAACCTGTACATTACCGTCGTTGCTCGACGAGATCCTCGTCCCGACCTGGCGCGCCTCTCCGTGGCCGATCACCTCAGTACCGGCAGTGACGTCGACAACTAGGCGGCTGATTTCGATCTCATGGGGCTCAGGCGATCGCCCGGTGGGATGCAATCGGGCCTGGATCGTGAACACTAGCTGCGGATAGATACGGCCCCGACCCGCGACGTTCTCGTACGTCAGGCCGAGCTGGCCGGCTCCATGGAGGTTGACCGCAACATTGGACGACATGCTTCTTGACCAGCATCGCATGCCGGGCCTTCTACAGCTCCCCTCAAAGCCAACCGGCGTACGCCACGCTCAGCCGGTCGAGTCAGAAGAAACCGGCCCGCACTGCCCCCCATGCCACGCTGACTGACGAGTCGCTCACCCGGAACGCCGCTGCGCTTGCAAGATCGCGGCCTAGAAGCGAGCCAGCGCTATACCTCTCTAATCCCTCGCCGGAGCCCAACCTTTCGCTGGCGGCGCCGACGCCGAGGTCGAACTACTTCCAGCCGGCCGTAAACATGGCTGGCCTGCAGGTTGTGAACTCCTTGCTGTCGGAGCGGCACGGCCTCGCGCCATTGGCGGTCAGTTGAAGACGCTGGGAGCCCAATACAGTGTCATCGACCGACCCCCAACGCGGTAACTCGGGAAGGAATCGGATCTTGCGCAATCGCCACACTATCATCGTCCGCCAGCCGATAGTGCACAATGGCAGTCCCTCCAGTAGTTTCAGCTAGCGTCGTACCAGGCTGCTGGCCCGGAACTAAATGATGCAACTCGTATTGCACCGTGATCACATTCCCAGACCGGTCGACGACCTCGACATGGCGACTAGGCAGAGTGGCGTCGGGGCCCATCCAGCGACCGTCGTAGAAAAAGACGACGCTCTGCTCACCGTTGTAGTCAGTCCTATTTGCAACGGTGCAGGCGTAACCTTGAAAGAGATATCGAGCCTCGTGAATGGTATCCCTCTTGCAGGGGTGATAACCCTTTTGATTGGCAAGCCTCTCTTCCGCAGGCCACAGGGCGGAGCCATCCGATGTGAGAGGCATCCTTCCAAACCATGAGTCGGGCACAACCTCTACCTGCAGAGACGGATCTCCGATCACCGCTCCGTGGTTGGTTTTGATGATCGCGACGTAGAGCGAACCCATGACGATGAGTGTCGCAGTCGAGATTGAGCTGATGATGCCAGCGCTCACACCGGTGGTCACCAATCGAGCGAACTCGCCTCCTGACGTTCTGTGTCGCGACGCCACCGGAAATGGCTTCCAGGTCATTGGTGCAGCCTCCATAGACGCTCCTCAGCCAGAGCTGGGGCTCGCCGGTACCTAATCATTGTGTGTGCCGAGATCATGCCGTGCTTCAATCGCCCAACTGAAAGCTGGTATGAACCGAGAGCCGCGATAACGCCGAAGGGACGGACCGATATGGCGTGGTGAGCGGAGAACCTCGGCGATGGCCCCTCCAGCAGCGAGGTCTGGGGTCTCCTCCATATCCTCGCAGAGTCCAGATACGCCACCGTCCCTGGAACCAATGACCGTGAGCAATCCAGGCACGTTCTCGAAGAAGGTGAGCTGTGGGCGGACCTCACCGAGAATGAAGACGATGTCTTTCCAAAGCCATCGCTCGTCGGCGGTTCCTCGCCGCTTTCCGGCTCATGAGGCTGGGGTGCAGGGGAAACCGGCAGTGACGAGATCCACTCGGCCACGCCACGGGCGGCCGTCGAAGGAGGCAATGTCATCCCAGTTAGCCGCCGGATCCAGGGCCTGGTTCTCCATCCGCGCCACGAGAGTGGCCGCTGCGTAGCTGTCCCGCTCAACGTAACAAACGGTGCGGGCTCCTGGGATGGCGAGCTTGAGTCCGAGTTCGAGCCCTCCGACTCCGGCGCAGAGGCTGAGGATGCGCTGTCCAGGCATTGCGGTGGCAGAAAGAGCCAAGCCATTCACACCTCGTCCTCACCGGGTTTGTCCAATAACGCGTCGAGTGGGATACCCCGTGCCACGCACAGCAGTAGGTCCGCGTGGCAGGGCTCATCGAGCCGACACCAGCAAGCGAGATTTCGGCCGGCCAACTCCTCGCGGATGGCACTGCATACATGCGGGTGCTGGCGCAGATGTTCGGCATAGAGCCTCAACGCCTGGTTTCTGCCATACACCCTGACCGGATACGGATTGCCCCATCGGGAGGGCCGGCTGACGATGATCGTGTGCTCCGGTTTGCGCCAGCCGCGCGCACGACGAAGTTGCACGCGCTCAGACATCGGCAGAAGCGTCCTTGAGAGCGGCCCGTAGGTCGGGCCAAGGGCAATTACTTTCATGATCGCGGTGGTCACGGCACCAAGGGTAGCGATCGAAGGACTCCGGCTCGCCAACCAGCTTTGCCGCCTCGTATACCCGCTACAGGTGCTGCTGGCGGGCTACAACGGAGGGGATGGAGGCGGCGAGCGCATCCGGACCGCTGTAGGTTCCGTATTCCGTGACCAAGTAGGCGTGTAGAACCTCCAGGTTCATCAGGTCGCGCGCCCTCATGGGGCGACCACCTCAGTTACCCGGACCCGGAGGCCCGACCGCTCGGCGTACGCCTTGCTCGCCACCAGCTCGACCACCTGGCTGTCGTCGCGCCAAACGCCCGCCTCACCGAGAGCGTCGACCGCGCCTCTAGCCAGCTTGTCGCAATCGGGACGCACCACGTGTCCGGCTGGCGCCGAGGGCAGCAGTCCACGTCGGCCGAAGTGCCCACGAGGTCGCGCGAACGAGAACCAGAGCTCGACGCGAACCGGCCCTCTCATAGGGGGACGCTCCCCCAGCGCCTCTCGGGCGTGCCAGCAGACGGCATTACGCCATGGCCGCAAGCGCGGGTTGTCACTGGTCACCCAGGCCCGGCCATTGCTGGCGTACGCCTGATGGCTCCCCTGCGGTTGCGGTTCGCCCGGCACCTCGAACTCAAGGGCTGCCGGCGGTGGCGGATCCTGCAACCGCAACTTGGTGAGCATGACCCCACTCTGGTGGTCACGCTTCGCAGTAATTGGCGCGTCCTTGGTTCGCACCCTCCACTTCGACGTGGGAGCCATGCGCGGTGAACCTCATCGGGTGAGGACTTACTCACTATGCTGACCTCAACGGTGCAGCTCACCGGCTTCAAGTTCGGATCGATCCAGATTGACGGCGTCGTTTACGAGTACGACGTCGTGATCGACCGCGGTGAGGTCGCCAAGCGCAAGAAGAAGGCTTCCAAGCCCTACCGCGGCACGTACGCCCATACGCCGCTCTCACTGGCTGAGAACATCCCCTGGAATTGTCGGCGGCTCCTCGTGGGCACCGGCGCGCACGGGGGCCTCCCGGTGATGGCGGAGGTCCGCAAGGAGGCTGAGCGCCGAGGTGTGAAGCTGGAGGCCCTGCCGACCAAAGAGGCGATACGGGCACTGGGAAAGGACCCGGAGCAGACGAACGCGGTCCTACACGTACCCTGCTAGTGCTTCGGTAAGCGGTCGCGGGTAGACGGCAGCCCCGAGGGGGTTGCGCGCGACCAACACTGCTTTCCCCGGCCGCCTGCTTGACTGCCCCCGCGCGTCCCGTCCGTCGCCCAGTCAAATACCGCCAGCCGCAACTGAGACAGCGCAGGATTGCGCCTGCCGGACCCGCCTCGCCGGCCGTCGCCTGACGGCTCAGGGTTTCGATAGCAACTGGCCAGAAAGCCACGCCAAGGCCGGCAGGCCGGCTGATCTGATCGCCGTGCAGCAGGCCGGCCACGGCGAGCTGCCTGACCGACGCCACGGTCGCCGCCGTGCTGAGCTACTTCGTCAACACGCTGGGTTCCGCAGCAG